>JAJZWO010000015.1 GCA_021846635.1 Microcaldota archaeon
AACAGCGCCAAGAGCACTATGTGCAGGAAGTGCGGGTACAAGTTCCTGAGGCTCAAGAACAAGGAGCCGAAGGCAAAGAAATGATTAACTGAAAAAGTGATAAGATGGCTGAACTCACACCTATAGAAGAAGTCATAGTAAAGGCTATGCAGGAACTTGGCGCAACCAAGGACAGCGTAATAAAGACAGCAGACGACATAACTAAGAAGTGCAACAGGCCTAAGGGTCTCGTCACAAACTCCCTTGTGTCGCTTACGCAGAAGGGCGTAATAAAGCGCGTGGCGAGGGAGAAGGCTGCAGGCTACTATGTCATACCAAAGTAATCCTGGTGCTGAAATGGAAGATCCATCTGAATACGTAGATTTCCTTGCAAAGTACAAGGATTGGATAACGATAAAGCGGCTAGGCATACGCCCAGGCACAAAACCGGAGGAGGTCGTGTTCCACCTTGCTGGGATAAGGAACGTCGCCGAACAGAGATCCTACAAAATACTCGGCATGGATATCGAAAAGCTCAACACAATTGCGCAGAAGCTTGCATCCGGCAAGGCAAAGAAGTATGCAGGCCTCTCAGACCTTGCGAAGGAGATGTCCTCCCCTGCGTTCAAGAGCGAAATCTCCCAGGTTGCTGGCTCTGCAACGCTGCAGAAGTTCGCAGAGATATACGTCCTTAACAAGGCGATGAACTCTATTGGGCTCGAAACCTCCATAACCCAAGAGTACATGAGCAAGGCTTATCCGGAGCTCAAGCTTAAGATACCAAAGGGCCTGGGAAGGAAGAAGAAGGTTGAGTAGTCAAGTCCTTATCCTTATGTCCTCAACCTTTCCTGATTCATCCACATAAAAGTATTCTCCGGTGCCGTCAGGGTTCTTCCTCCTGACATGGAATCCCTCGGTGTGTATTGCTCCGCCAAGGAATTTCTCCTCCTCGTGCAGAAGGTCCTCTTCACCACTGCGCCTTATCATTCTGCTGGCCTCGCCTTTTACCAGCCATTTGTCGTGCAGCTCCCTGTACGATTTTCCGTTAAGGTAGAATGGCTTCCCCATGTCTATTACGAGTTTGCCGCTTCCTGACTGCGAAGCATGCATCGTTAGCGGTCTCTCAACCGCCTGCGCGCCGCTTCCATATCCTATCATCACTCCGTAAATGTCTTCCAATCCACCGGATGAAGCGTTTGACAACAGGCTCGCCAAGCTGACAAACACCGAAGCGGAATATGAATTTCCCACGAGAGATGGAATCTGCAGGGCTTTGTCGATCATCAGCCTCTTCTTGAACTCGGAGAACTCCTTCTGCTTCCTCAGCGCACCAGTCCAGTTCCAGTACGCCGATATCTCAGCGTCTTTTTCTATCATGCTTATAAGTTCCAGGTCTGATTTCGCGCCTTTGCCGTTGAAGGCGCTTATCTTCTGCCTTATGAGGTCGGTAAATCCTTCGGCTCCAGCGAGCGGCTCCTCGCCAACCCCTTCCCTCCTCTCTATCTCGGAAAGCTTTCCCCTGTCGTACCTCCTCAAATAATGGGCGTAAAGGAAGCCTATGAAGTACTCGGTCTGCTTAGGGAACGGAACGTGGGCTATTATAAAGTCAATGTTGTCTATGCCCATCCTCTCTGCAGAAGTACGCTCTGCGTCCTCAAAAGCTTCTGCTACCGCATATACATACATTATCTTAGAGAATGTAGAATGCACCAACGGCGTTTCCTCCCCATATTTTGTGAAATCCGAGAAGGGTCCGTGGAAGGCGTGTTGCGCTACATCAATTGGAAATGAAACCAGCGACGGGTTTTCCGTAATCCACATCAGGGCCGCTGCCGCTCCCTGCGTTCCCTCTGCGTT
The DNA here is from genome assembly GCA_021846635.1 of Microcaldota archaeon. GTDB lineage: Archaea > Micrarchaeota > Micrarchaeia > Micrarchaeales > Micrarchaeaceae > JAJZYW01. Next base: position 1,837 of record JAJZWO010000015.1, read on the forward strand.
CTTCGCCCTCATATCGCTGTAAACGGAAGTATCTACGGATATGACAATGGAAGATCCTTTTTGAGAGGCGTAAGACCCTACTGCAACATCGTTTATAGCCTCTCCGAGCGCCAATACTCCGCCTACGCATGCATATGTGATGGGCACCACCCTGGCTCTTTTCAGCATCCCGATGATCTCGTCATATGCGCTATCTTTTGGGAGGTATGAAGCAACCATCAGCAGGCTGGGTTCTATCTCCGGCCTGCTCCTGTCGGGGTTGCTCTCTGTCGCAAAATAAATGCTGCGTATGGGCTCCTTGCGCAGCTTTGCCATCGTTTTCCCATCAGAAGCTACATCTTTGATAAACTTATACAGCCCGTTGGCAACCATCGTAGAGTTGTTCTCAGTTATGCCAGGCAACCTGACCTCATTTATCCTTAGCCCCCCTGATATCTTGCCGTTTTCAAATCCCAACTCGGATTCGAGGTCTGCGCTCCGTATCGCTGCACCGGGGGTTGTTACTACCATGCGTTCTATCCCTATGTCCGGATGGTTCTGTACTGCCGGAAGAACGGTGCTGTTTTCAGCCCTTTTCACATATTCGGTCTCCATCTAATCCGTGATATCACGCAGGAAAGATTTAAATAGTGACGAAGTGCTAATAGCCTAATAACGAAGTGCCTCAGTTACGCCGCATAACGAGGTTAAGGAACCCGTATTCGTTGCCAATCCCTTGTATTTCACTGCCTTTCTTCTGAAAATTCGGGGCGGTGAACTCCTTGTGTGGCACCATGCGCACCTCTCCGAAGCTTTTCAGATAATTCGCTAGTTCGGAAAAATTGACATCCACCGTTATCTGGAATTTGGGTGCCAGCTCTTCGAGCTCATTCGATGCGGGGCTTTTGCTGCGGCTTCCGTAAGCCCTCACGCCCTCCTTTCCCAACCACGACGGGATATTGCCCACCCATCCATAGTCGTGTATGAAGAGTATTCCCCCGCTGGAAAGCTTGTTGACCAGGTTTTCGAGAAGCCTTATCGAGTTGGGCGATACTGTAACAAGCTCCCCCTCGCTGAGACCGTATACTATGTCTTTTTCGCTGCTGTTTAAAGACTCAAACCTCGCCCTTGATTCGCCGCACTTTATTGAAAATCTTTTTCCCATGATGCTGAAACCCTCTGGGACTACCTTCTCGAGGGGTCTCATCTCATAAATATTGCCATTGTGCACCGTATATATCAAAGATCCTATGTCGTCAAAGAGCTCGTTCGCGACTATCAAGTCATATTTGCCATCGAAGTCTTCTGCGGTGAGGTCCTTCCTAAGCAGCCGCGCCTTGAAAAAATCGTTATCGTGCTTTTCTATTATCTTGTTTGCTTTTATGAGCGCATATTGCGACAGGTCTATTCCGGTATATTCTACTTTCTTTGCGGCTTCGGCGTGGCTTCCAGAGTCGATCGACTTCATAGCTTCGTACAGCCCCTCCATGAAGTAGCCGCTGTTGCATCCAACTTCAAGAATGCGCAGCGGTCCTTTTTCGGTGTGGTAACCCCCGAATTCGTGCAGAAGGAACCCGGCAAATGCATTCCTATAAACCGCGTTCATCGATTCCGTGACGAATGGGAGCTCTACGCTCATCATGGAAGTGTAGAACCGCTTATTCGACATCTCCACGCTTATAGTGGGCATTAAAGTAAAACTGCGCACCATATATTTAAATGTTGCTTTTGCGCCATAAAGCCGCATCCGTATAATAAGTATGCTGCGGAAAACCAATAATGGATAATCCAAATCCGATAATATCCGGGTTCCACATAGCCGAGCTGCTCTCTTCAGCCAATGGCAAAGTACAGATAAGCCTTGACCTCGGATTGTCCAAAGCTGCAGTCGAAAAATCTAAGGACGGGGCAACATTTCCCGGAGGGCAGTTCATTTCCACTGAAAAGCTCCTGCACGCAAAAAGGCGGCACCATGATGAGGACTGCTTCAAAATTGATGGCAATTCGATCTTCTATCTTTACAGGTTCGACGGGAAGACAGCATACCGCTTGTATGAGCCGAAGAAGGACTGGCCTCCAACGCTTTGGATAAACGGCAGCATGATGCACACGGTCTCAGTTTCTAAGCCTACAGACGAAGCAATGGAGAAGGCAAGAGAGCTCGGAAGGCGCCCGGGCATGGTCTTGGAGACGTGCTTCGGGCTGGGCTACTCGGCGATAGCATTAATCCAGAAATGCGGCGCCATAGGGGTAAGCAGCCATGAGATATCAAGCGATGTTCTGGACATAGCTCGTGAAAACCCCTGGTCTGGCAAGGCGTTATCCGATAGCAGGATAAACGTAAGCAACAACGACATAAAAGAAGCGATACATGAAGTTGAAGACAGCTCATTCGACTCCGTGCTCCATGACCCGCCAAACGTCAAGATAGACGGGGAGCTATACTCCGAGAAATTCTACTCCGAGCTTTTCAGGGTTCTGAAGCGCGGCGGGAAGCTATATCACTTCGTAGGCGGGGGCAAGACACCTCACGAGTACAAGGTAAACTACACAAGAGGAGTGATGCGCAGGCTTTCTGAAGCGGGCTTTTCGAGCGTAAAAAGGTCTTACCGCGGCGTCAGCGCGGTAAAATGAAGATGCGACCGCCGGGATTTGAACCCGGGTTTTTGCCTTGGAGGGGCAAAGTCCTACCAGGCTAGACTACGATCGCACGGCATAAGCTTATGCAAGAAAACCTATTTATGACTTGATGGGGGCATGCCCGAAAGCTTCCTGTCTATCCCAAGCAGAAGGTCTATCAGCAGTCCGCTTATTATAGAGAGGAAACCAACCACCACCAGCATGAAAGCTATCAGCGCTCTTCCGACCTCGTTCATGACGCCAGTAGCGAGGTACGTGAAGAAAACCATAAGCCCGATCAACAAGCCTATCACTATGAGTATCACCCCTATGCTTCCGAATATCAGGAGCGGATTGTAGTCCCTCGCAAGCCTGATCATGTGCGATGCCACCCCTACACCGTAAAGCACCTTAGACCGTGAGAGCTTCGACTCTCCTTCAGAGCGCGGGTAGTACTCAACCGGGACCTCAACTATCCTGTAGCCCTTTTTGGCTAGCTCTATCGCGAAGAAAGCATGCCCTGCGCGATAAGGTGCTATATCCTTTACGCTGTTGAAAGCCTTCCTGCTCACCACAAACATCCCAACAAGGAAATCGTGCACGTTCACGCCGTACATGTGCCTGTATAGCCTAGAGAGGAATCTGTTGCCGAATCTCTGATGGAACGACATAGCTCCATGGTGGAGGCTCTTGAGCCTGTTGCCCATAACCATGTCAGCTTTTCCGCTCTTGATTATCCTGTAACCTTCTAGCAGCGAATGTGGGTCATGCGTCCCATCCCCGTCTATGCTTGCGATTATGTCGGAGTGTGCCATCTTGAGCCCCTCGAAAACTGCGTTCTCCACCCCTCTGCTCTCCTGCCTTATCAGGACGACTCCGATCTTGGCGAGCCTCCTCCTGTAGGCTTCGCTGCTCTTGTCCACTATTATTATTTCGGGTTTCCTAAACTCCTTCCTTATGTGCGCTATCAGCTTGAATACTCCCTCCTCCTCTATAGTGGGTATGATTATTGATATCTCAGGCTTCATAGATTAACATCCCAAAAGCTAACTTTTATATCTTGCTAAAAGAAGACTATAAATATAAATCCTTAGCCTGTGAGCTGGTAAGATGAGAATAGCATTTGCCTACGACCTTCCGTACCCCTGGCATATAGGCGGCATAGAGCAGATAAACGCTACTGAGGCTGAAGAGCTTGCGAAGGCCAACGATGTGCATTTCTTCACTATGCGATGGCCGGATATGCCTGGCACAACGGTGCGCAACGGCGTGACCTACCACGCATGGTATCCCGCTTCAATAAACACGGTCTACAGGCACGGCAGGCGTTCGATACGCAAGGCTATTGCTTTCTCCCTCGGGCTTCTAAGGCTCTTCGGTTACCGCTTCGACCTTCTTGTCATAGACCAGTTCCCCTATCTGCACATACCAATAGCTGTGGCTTATGCTAAGCTTACGGGTTGCAAGCTTGTCATACGCGTGGCGGAGGTGTGGTCCCTGGACTACTGGAGATTATATCTAGGGGCGCTCGGCGGCCCGGCGCATTCGCTAGCTATCTATTTCTCAAAGTTGGGCGATAGCTACATAGCCAACTCGCAGAAGACCATGCTGCAGCTTGAGCAAATAGGCATAAAGCGTTCAAGAATAAGGGTTTTTGCGCCAGTTCTTACCAAGGGAGCGCTTGATTCTGCATTGGCTTCAGCGCGCACCAAGCGCAAACGCATTGTTTTTTCTGGAAGGCTGATTAAGGAAAAGCGCATTGACGCATGGATAAGGGCAGTTGGCGAAGCCTCACGGCTTGACAGCCGCATAAAGGGTACGATAATAGGGAAAGGCGCCGAGGAAGCCAACCTTAAGAGGCTCGTGAAGACTCTCAAGCTGGAGCATGTAATTTCCTTCAGGCATTTCTTCAAGAGCAAGACCTCACTGTACAAATATATCGCGGAGTCGTCGGCTCTGCTCAACATGTCCGCGCGCGAGGGCCTTAGCATAATTACCCTTGAAGCCATTGCCCTCGGGACAAACGTGCTTCTGCCATCCGATTCTCCAATACCTGACGACATAAAGGAAATGTGCACCGTTGCGGAAGAAAGTGCCATACCAAGGGTGCTGGAGAGAATATGCACCGATCCGCATCAAAAACGCAGGGGTGTGCCAAACCTGGAACGTTATTATTCATCAAACGTCGTATCATTCTACTCCTCTTTGACAAAGGAAATGGGATTGTGAAATGAAGGGAGCACCAAACCGCTATATTGGCAAAGCCTCAATCGCCCTGTGCAGCATAGCTGCGATTTTCATCGTCATGAATTTTATAGTTGCTGGAAGTCCTTCCTTTATACTTTATTCGTTCCTCTTCTTCGTTGCGCTTGCTGTTCCTCTTTCGGCCAGCGACAGTAGCATACGCACCTCAGTCATGCTTGCTATTGCGCTTATAGCTGCTGGCGCTATTGGGTATGCCGGCATACACGCGCTAAGGATATCAAACCTTGGCGCCCCGATATTCCTGTTCGCTTTCGTCGTGGCAACAGTAGTATCAATATACGCCGAGCTCGGCGCATTGAGGACAGCGGCGATAAGCGGCTCTGTGCTCATAGCATTCTTCGAATACCTTGCCGCGCCTGCAGAATCGCTTCTCCTCAGCACAAATACCGCAATACTGGGCTACTATCTTCTCATATCCTCTGTAATAGCGCTTATGATAGGGTCGTCATCACTAAAACAAAAAGTAGAAAGGCGCATAGCATCGATTTCCTCAGGACAGAATTCGACCAAAGTCCAATACGCGTTCATAGCAGTAGCGACAATCCTCCTTGTCCTGCCGATATGGCCCTCATACGTGCCGATACCCTACTCCGGCCTTCCTTATGCATCCTTCATCTTGGAAGCTGGAAACGCATCACAGCACACGAACTACATAAGCATCAACGCCACCCGCCTTTCGCTGTACGCAAATTACAACCTTTCAAACATGGTGCTTTACGTAAATGGCGTTAGCGTTCCGGCTGCAGTGCTCGGCAATGCAGACCTGCAGTACAGGGACGCCATCATCTACGTCGAAGGCACCCCACTCACAGCAGGAGAAAATGTTGACATATACTTCCTGCCGTTCGACTACTCTGGAGTTGGGGCAGACCAGCGCGTATTTGAAAGCAATTTCACACCATACAGGGTCCCAGCCATGCGCGCCAGGTTCACATCGTTCCATTATACAGGAAGTTACTCAAACGTCACTAGGGCTTATACTGAATTGTACCGTACCAACCGCTCATCATCCTCAAACATTACTGTCGAGCCTCCATATTTCGTCGATACGATATGCCCCGATGGCTCTAACGAATCCCTACAATTCTCGATACGGACCAACGGAACTTCAAGCATGTTCCTTCTGGATGGGATATCCAACTTCTCCAGGTCAGTTTCAGAATCGTACTCAAACTACTCTTATGCAGCTTATCTGCGCAGCTTCGGCTCAAATTCATATGCCGAGTACCTAAATGTGACTTCCGCAGAGTTCAACAAAACGCTTGATTCGTGCATGTACTACGCGATAGTGCCAAAGCATGCTGTTCTCGCACAAGTCCGCAGGAACGAAAGCTACTACCTGAGCAAATCAGTTTCAGAGACCTTAAAGGCGCCATTAATACTCAGCGCAAGTGCGCAAAGTGTGCTGATAAAGCCAGATTTCCTGCCATTCAACATACGGTATATACAGATGGCGCTCTCCCCTGAAAAGCAATAAATATTAATTCATAATCATCATTATTGACAAGGTGTTTTATCTGGCTGAGGGAAATCAGCCACCATCTGCTGAATCTGAGCAGCACGTGGTGAGCAGAGAGGCAAAGGAGTTCTGGCGCCATGGCAACAGCCTTTTCGAGGAGAGCAAGTTCGAGGAGGCGATAGAGCAGTACACAAGAGCGATAGAGCTCGATGGAGAGTACGGCGACGCCTACTTCAACAAGGCTCTCAACGAGACCATGCTGCACCGCTATTCAGATGCGAAGCAGGACCTCCAGAAGGTAATGGAGCTTCAGCCGAATAGTCCTGACGCGCCTCTTCTCATGGGCGATATATCGGAGTCCAACGATGACCTCATAAGTGCACGCTTCTGGTATGAGCGATCGCTTTCCATCAAGCCCGATTATTCGGAAGCGAAGAGCAGGCTTGAGAAGATAGATGCGATGCTCCACATGGATTCGCCAAAGCCCAAATTATCATCTCAGGCCGGCCTGTCCCCGCAGAGCCAGAAGAAGTCGAGCGAACAGGCTACAGTGATAGAGGATGGGCAGATAAAGAAGCTGCCATTCTACAAGTCGACGATGACCTTCGACAAGGTCATGGGCCTGGAGAAAATCAAAAAGTACCTGAAGGAGAATGTCGTTCTGGCTATACAGCGCCCTGACCTGTTCAAGAAGTACGGCAAGGATCTCGGCGTCGGGCTTCTTCTCTACGGGCCACCAGGAGTTGGAAAGACCTACATAGTCAATGCGATAGCTGGAGAGAGCGGCGCAAATGTCCTCATAGCGAGGATAAACCAAATAGTCGACATGTATACGGGCAATACTGAGAAGAACCTTCACGCAATATTCGAGCAGGCAAGGAAGAATACCCCCTGCATAATATTCTTCGACGAGCTGGATGCACTTGGAGTAAAGCGCGGCGGCGGAGGCGGCGAGGGAGGAGAATCCTCGGCTCTGCGCCTGGCAGTAAACCAGTTTCTGGTCGAGATGAATGGGGTTGAGGAGAACCCGGAGGGCATATTCGTCATAGGTGCTACAAACCAGCCGTGGGATATCGACCCCGCGCTGAAGAGGAGCGGCAGATTTGGCGACAGCGTATACATACGCCCTCCTACCTACAAGGAGAGAAAGGCAACATTCGAGCTTTACACTCGGAACAAGCAAAGGGGAAGGCTGAGCTATGGCCGCCTTGCGAGAGCAACATCCGGCTACAGCCCAGCAGACATAAAAAGGATATGCGACAAGGCTGCAATGCGCCCGCTGCTTCACGAGTACCAGTTCAACAAGCAGAGAAACCTGACTATGTCGGACATGATGGCAATATTGAAGGACAAGGACGTTTCAGGCAGCTCGCTCGACGAATGGTATTCAATGGTCAAGAAGGACGTCATAAGCAAGACAGAGACGCAGATAGTGGACGGCAAGAAGCAGGAGGTCGTGAAGGAGGGCAAGCTAGACCCGCAGGAGAAAATACTCTACAAGGCCCTGATCAAAGACATAAAGAAGAACACATCATCAACAAGGATACGCATGAAAAAGTTCATGCGCTGGTGGGCTCTGCACCTGTTCTGAAGCGGGCAGAAACCATGGAAAGGCATATAGGAATAGCCTTCAATTGTATCACATGCAGCATTGCATGTGCATAAAAACGGGTTATCCGCATGATAAAGCTCTCTGACGATTTTTCAATAAGCGAGCAGGACCTGCTTACCGGGAGGTGCTGCATAATAGGGCAGAGCGGCTCTGGCAAATCCTTCCTCGTTGGAGTTATCGCCGAGGAGCTTGCAAGGGAGCATCTCCCATTCGTGATAATAGACACCGAGGGTGAGTACAAATCCCTCAAGAGCCTCTTCGAGGTTATCTGGGTATCCGACGAAAGCGGTGCAGACGTAAGCATGGACGTTGATTTCTCCTCGCTGATAGAGAAGAGCATGCTAGGAATACCAATAGTTTTCGACGTCTCAGGGCAGCAGGACCAGGTCGGCAAGGTGTACTCATTTCTCTCCGAACTTTATGCTGAGGAAGACAGGGTTAGGAAGCCGTACCTCGCAATAATAGAGGAAGCCGACAAGTTCGCTCCACAGGTAAAGCGCGGCGAACTAAACATAATCGAGGAGATAAGCGTCAGGGGACGCAAGCGCGGCCTAGGCATACTGGTGGCGACGCAGCGCCCCGCCAACATAAGCAAGAACGTGCTCGCCCAGTGCTCGTACGGTTTCATAGGCAAGCTCAGCATAGAGAACGACGTCAACGCGATAAGCATACTTTTCGAGGACAGAAATGTCCTCAAGGAGCTCGTGACGCTCCACACAGGGGAATTCATGCCTTTCGGCATAGACGCCCCGCCAAAGATAAAGATAAGGAAGAGGTCAGTCGAGCACATAAGCTCCACACCGGAGCTAGGTGTGCTGCCTGGCGGCAACATATCGGAGGCGATAGCTGAATTGAAACACTCATCTAAGCAAATACAGAAGCATGATCTTGGCATGCATGGTTCCAGGATGCGCATCATACGCGAGAGATTCGGCATATCTTACGCGCAGGCATACGCCTCGCGCGCATCAAGGAAGATACTACCTTTCACTGGCTTCATGGTAGATTCGGTGGAGCCAAGATACATGCGCGTATTGTCCACGCTAGTCAGGCTTCCTACCAAGAAAAAGAACGTCTACTCAGAGAAGTACATCCTCTCGTTCGGGAGCTCGCTTCTTAGGGAAACGAATAGGGGAATTGAGCTTTACGACGCTGGAGACAAAAAATTCGACAGGGCTGCTCTTTCAATCCTCGCAGAGGTAAATTCTGCAGGATCGGTAAAGTTCGACCGGCTTGAGCAGGAGTTTGGCCGCTCTGCATCCAAGAGCATTGACAGGCTGGCTGCTGCAGGAAGGCTTACCATAAAGAAGGATAAGGTGGCAAGGTGGAACTGGGGCAGGTTCATGCGTGAGGAGCAATACGAAACAATTGAGGCTTCGCCTCCGCAAGTAGTCCTGGTGAAACCGAAGGCGCAGATAAGCGGCAAGGAACTTATACGGTCAATAATCCCAGAAGCCTCAATAGTAAGGAGGGAAAAAGCCTACCTGAAGGTGTACGCGATCACACTGAGGCGCGGAAGCACTGTTAAGCTCCTTTTCATAGATTCGCTCATGGGCAAGGAGATAAGGCTTCAGTAGCCTATGCTGTACTTCCCATCCACAAGCTCGTTCGTCAGGTAGCCGAGATTCTCCAGCGCAGAATCGGCAATGTCGAATATCTTGTTCTTTATGGGGTCAGGGCTTGCACCTCCCTCCAGCGCCACCTCAATATTCAGGTGCTTGGGGTCAGAGATCTTCCTGCCTATCTGCGACACAATGTAGACGTTGCATTCCTCTATCTGCGGATATATGCTCACTATGTCCTTGGCTATCTCGTTTGCCGCGACGCTGTAAATCTTTCCGACGTGGTTCACCGGGTTCTTGCCTGCAGCAGCCTCGAGAGTCATCCTCCTGAAAGGTGTGATTAAGCCGTTTACCCTGTTTCCCCTACCTACTGATCCGTCATCCCCTGCCTCGCAGCTCAGACCGCTCTTTGTGATGTAGACGTCCCCCCCTTTCTCGTCGTCGCCCGTATTGACCTCGACGTTAACCTCCAGTTTGGTTATCCCCTTTGCGAGCTTCATCACAGACTCCATAACCTTCTCTTTCGATTTTGCGTAATCATCAATCGAAGCCATCAGGTTTCCAACCATTGCGGCAGAAATGGTCAGCGAGATTGCCCCAGAATCCCTAACTCCCATGACCTTTATGTCCTCGCCTACTTCCGGCGCAGCTTTCTTGAACTCCGCACCGTTAAGGAATCTCTCCGCTTCAAGCACCAGTTTTTCTGTCTCGCTGAACGGTGCAAAGCCTATCCCGAAAGAGGTGTCGTTCGCAAGCGGCACATCTGCACTCCTTTTGAATATGCCTCCAAGGTCGCTGGATCCCTTCATCACCTTTGAAGTGTACACAACCTCCTTGTCGACATCGAGGAAACGCGTGTTCTCCTTTAG
>JAJZWO010000016.1 GCA_021846635.1 Microcaldota archaeon
TCACCAACGAAGCAAACCTTGCTGTTTTGTCAAAAGGAATGGGATCAACGATAGACCTTACCTCTGCCGAGAATTCTACTGTAAAAGCCGCATCGCTAATGGCGATTGAAGACAACATGTCTGAAATACTGCGCATAGCAGGCAGACCGTACGTGCTCCCCCAAAGGCACGAGATAATTCCAACAGACCTTACAAAGAACGGCGCGAAGCTTCTAGGAGAGCTGGGCGGGATGCATCTGGACAGCTATGCAGACCTTCTATCACAAAAAGGAATGGGAAGAAAGACCATAAGGTCTATTGCCCTAATATCCTCACTTATATACGATAAAAGGATAGCGGAACGCGATCCTGTCATGTACGCGTATAATCTCGGCGGAAAGGACGGGATACCTTACAAAATCAACCTGCATGATTACGATTCTGTTATAGAAGAGATGAAAGGGATAATAAGCGGATCAAGCGTAGAGCAATTTGAAAAGCGCAGGGTTCTCGGGGCGCTTGCAAATCTTGTCTCAAACTCATACTACGGTGTATAGCGATGTCGATCAAAGTGTACAACACGTTATCAAGGCAGATAGAGGATTTCGTGCCTATGAACGGCAACGAAGTAAAAATGTTCGTGTGCGGCCAGACTGTATACGATGACGCCCACATAGGGCACGCCAAGGTGTACATAAACTTCGACGTCATAGCCTCCTGGCTCAGAAGATCTGGCTTCAAGCTCAAATACGTCCAGAACATAACTGACGTGGAAGATAAGATAATCGCAAGGGCAGCAGAATCCGGCACAACGGCTGAGGCTCTTGCAAGGCACTTCGAGGAAAGGTTTCTGGATGATATGTCTGCGCTGAATGTCAGGCGCAATGTCGATGCATATATGCGCTCAAGCGACTACATAGATCCCGTAAGGAAACAGATACAGCTTCTTATAGACAACGGCTACGCCTATATCCTGGATGGGGATATCTACTACGACGTGGCACGGTTCGAAGATTACACCAAGCTCTCTAGGATGAAACTCGACGAGCTCGTAAAGCACAGGATAGAGCCAAGGGAGGGAAAGAGAAACCCGTACGATTTTGCGCTTTGGAAGGCCTCCAAGCATGGCGAGCCTTCATGGGATATAAAGCTGACAATTGGCGGCGAGGAAAGAAAATTTTCAGGCAGACCGGGATGGCATATAGAGGATACTGCCATGACCTATTCTGTATTCGGCCCGCAGTACGACATCCACGGGGGTGCTTTGGAGCTTCTATTTCCGCACCATTCAAACGAAATTGCGCAGGCGGAAGCGGCTTTCGGCAAGAAACCCTTCGTTAAGTACTGGATGCACGTCGGCGTCCTAACAGTCAATGGAGTAAAGATGAGCAAGAGCCTGAAGAACTTCATAAGGATAAGGGATGTCCTGAAGGATTACGACCCCGAAGTTTTGCGGCTCATATTTTCGATGTCACACTACCGGAAGGATGTGGATTTCACTTCGGATCTGCTTGGATCATCAAGAAAACAGCTCAATGACATGTACTCCTCGCTTTCAGTGCTCTTCCACGCCGCAGAGTCGGAAGAATCGAGCGGCGCAATAGAAAAGATAGCGCAGGAAATTTCTGCGGGGTTCGGCGAGGCGATGGATTACGATTTCAATACGCCTGAAGCAATGTCCCACCTCATATCAGGCTTGAACCACATAAAGAAGGAGATAAAGGGCGGTGTTGCCATAACTTCTGCAGAAAAACAGACCGTGCTTTCTTCAATCCTCGGCATGGGGGCGGTCATAGGCATATTCTTCAAGGAATCCTACAGGGATGCGCTGCCAAAGGAGCCGAAAGACCTTATAACTGCCCGCGAAAAGCTCAGAGAGGCGGGCGACTATATTCGGTCTGACAGAATGCGGGAGGAACTGGAAAACAGGTACGGAATATCAATAGAAGATACGCAGTATGGCACCATATGGTACCGCAAAAACCTTATCTAATTCCGCCCAAATATCCGAAGATTTTTCACCAGCGTTTCTTGTTCCACCAATAGATTGCCGTTATCACTACGACTATTATCGCTATGACTGAAACTATCGTGTAAAGCTCTGTTGTGCTAAGCGGCATTGTCTGCGTTGTCACTGCAGCTATGCTTGTAGTTGCGGTTGTCAGGACCGTGGTTGTCGGCAGCACGGATGTTGTAACAGAATTAGAGGGTATTGTTGTAGTTGTTTTTACTGTTGTCGTGGTGGTCACAGGTTTAGCATAAGGCAACACGGACATGTAAAGCACAGCTATGCCATGCGTAGACGGATCAGCCCCAACTGCGCCAATCGGAATCGTATAATTGCCTGCAGTCGCATTGTCCAATACTTTGACGTAGAGGGTTCCACTCCACGGCGGCGTTCCTGTGGCGGGCGTGAGCCCAGTGTATATGCCGTTTGCGATGAGAGCGCTTGATGGCCCTATGCCAAGATACGTCTCGCCTGCCGTTCCATTGTAGAGTGTAACATTGTAAGCGAATACCTCTGAAGTGTTTAGATAAAATGTTGCGTGCGTATTGTTCAGCCGTATGCTAGCGACTCCGGTAGATGCAGCAGACGATGTACCAAGCAGCGCAAATGATACTAAAACTACAACAAAAACTGTAAGCAACCTGTTGTCCATGTATTACATATATGCGTAAACTTTAAAATAGCTATCTTCTGAGCCTATCGGCCAAAATGAAAAAGAAATCCTCTATCGCGCCGCGCGGACCGATCTTTTTACCTTCGTCAAAAGTTCTGCCCTTGTACCTAACTCCCACTTGTTTTATGGTGTACCCGTTCTTCGCCAGCCTTGTGGCAAGCTCCTGGTCAAACGGCCACCCGTCCTGCTTCAGCTCGTGGCCCTTTAGCATTTCCGGCGAAAATACCTTGTACGCACCATTTATATCTTTCAGTTTCTGGCGATAAAGCATATTGAACGCTCCAGTATGCACTTTCGTGGCGAGGTCGCCGAGCACGTATCTGTGTCCCGAATTTCCCATCCGTACTCCGAATACAGGGTGGCCGCTGCCGAAGGCTCTGAGAAGTTTTGGGTAATCTTCTGGATAATATTCCTCATCAGCGTCCTGTATTATGATTATGCTTCTTTTCCCAACAAGCTCAAGCCCCTGCCTCACTGCATGGCCTTTTCCCCTTTTCTCCCTGCTGTACACTAGCATGCATCGTTTCCCAGCGTTAGCTGCTGCCCTCTTTATCTCATTTAGCGTTCCGTCCTCCGACTTGTCATACACGACAATCAGCCTGTCCACCGTCTTCTGGTGCAGGACCCTCCGTATCACGTTGAAAATCGTCTTGCCTTCGTTGTATGCCGGCATTACTACCTCTACACTCCTGCCATTGTACATGCCGACCTACTCCTCGCCGCCCTTCTTTTCGAGCATTTTCTTTCCGAGCTCTGCCCTGCTTTCAAGGCTTTTCGCTATATCCTCCTTTTCCTCTGGCGTTAGGACCTTCTCCAGTATATACTTTGAGTACCCAACTGATATCTGAGAAAGGTCTATCAGTATGCCCTGCAGCTCGGCTATCTTGAACTCCACGATTTTCTCGGGCTTTATTATCTCTATTCCAGCCGGGGCATAGTTGAATACAATGTTCACCAGCGCCGTGAAGTTCTGCACCAGTATAGTCACTCGCGCATTGGTTATGAATGTATCCTTGTTCTCTATTGGATCCGCGACTGCACCATAGCAGTACACAACGCCCTTCTCCTTCATGAGCCTGTTGTTTACAAGGTCAACCATAAGAGGCTTCAGCTTATCCTTGTCCTTGTGCTGCATGTCAAAATACATCTTGACAAGAAGGCCTCCATTCTTCACGTTTTCTTCCGTGACCACGTCTACCTCTGATTTTTTCAAACATTCACCTCTTCATGAGCGCTATTGCATCATCTATCTCAAGGACGGACTCGCTTCCGCTTACCATGTCCCTAATCTTCACCATCCCGTCCTTCTGCTCCGTATCCCCTACTATGGCCGCAAACCTTATGTTGAGCGAGTTTGCGTAGTCTAGCTGGTTTGCTATGTTCCTGTTCGAAACGTTCAGCTCGGTGTTTATTCCAGCGTCTCTAAACGATTTCGATACTTTCAATGCGTATGCGAAGTTTGCCGGCTTTATGGTGCACACGACGCATCTTGCATACGTGTGCTTTGCCGATTTTGAGAATTCAAGCACGTCAAGTATCCTGTCGATCCCGAGTGCAGTTCCAGTTGCGTTTATCTCCCTGCCGCCGTACATGCCTATGAGCCTGTCGTACCTTCCTCCTCCCCCTATCGCGCTCCTGATGTCGTCTCTCTCCACCCAGAATTCAAAAGCAGTAGCGGTGTAATAGTCTATTCCCCTAACAGTGGAGAAGTCTACTTCTACCTTGCCCTTCAGCCCGTATCCTGATATAATGCCTAGCAGTTCTGCGAACTGCTTTCCGACTCCGCTGTCTACCGAATCCGTTACATAGCCTACCTTCTCATCGTTGCTTCCTTTAAGCGCCAGCATATTGAGAAGAGCCCCAGCCTTATCCTTTCCTACCACTTCTATGACAAGGTTGCTCACTTCCTCAAGCCCTATCTTGTCGAGCTTGTCTATCGCATGGAGTACCTCCCCCCGCTTCTCCTTAGGGACTCCTGATTTCTCCATAGACGCGTCGAGTATCCTCCTGTCGTTTATCTTCACTATGTACTTCAAGCCCAGCGCCTCCAGCGCGCTGGATGCGGCCGCAATAACCTCGGCATCGGCATATACATTCTCGCCACCGAGTATGTCTATATCGGCCTGCATTATCTCTCTGTACCTAAGTTTCTGCGGCTCCTCGCGCCTCCAGCTCTTCCCTATGGAATACCTTTTGAAAGGAAGAGGCAGGTTGCGGTTGTTTGCAAAAAAGCGTGCAAGCGAGACGGTCTTGTCGTACCTTAGTCCCAGCTCTCCGTTATCTATCTCGTAAATAAGCTTGCCTTCCTCCCCTATCGCATCCTTTGCCCTGAGTATATCAAGGCGCTCAAGCATAGGTGTATCTATCGTGCAGAAGCCAAACAGCCTGAAGACCTCCGCGATTTTGCTGCATACCTCCTCCATCATCAGGGCTTCATTGGGCATTAGATCCCTGAAGCCCTTCGGGGGGTTAAGGTCCATTGGCTTTCACCCTACGTTGCTGTCTATCCATTTCTTGAGGACTGCCTTCGGCACAGCGCCGACCTGCATCGCCTTGAGCTTCCCCTCCTTTATCAGGAGCGTAGTCGGTATGCTCATTATTCCGTATTTTTCGTCTATCTTCTGGTTGGCGTCGGCATCAATCTTCACGAACTTTATCTTCCCTTCGTAGTCCTTTGAAGTCTCCTCTATTATTGGGGAGTACATCCTGCACGGCCCGCACCACGTTGCCCAGATGTCTACTACAACCGGCGTCTTTGACTTTAGTACCTCTTCTTCGAATTTGTCTTCGTTTACGTCTACAACTGCTATTTTATCACCTATTTATAAAAATAAAAAGCAAGCAATTAATTTATGCTGTAATAATATATAAAAGTATTCTCTGCGGCCGGCAGGCAGCAGGTAAATGTTTTGCATGAGTCTATCCATGTAGATTGGCTTCGCATAGCCGCAGTTACGTTTAAATATATGAAAACAGAATGCATGCTGTGATGATCCGCATTTGCCGAGCTGCACATTGCTATGAGGAAGATCTTGAGTGCTGATTGAATGACAAAGATACCCAACGCGGTTATAAAGGAACTCGCCAAGGCAGCGGGAGTGAACGTAAGCAGCGACGCGGCCGCTGCCATCTCAAAGCTGCTTGAGGAGAAGGCAAAGGAAATAGCCAGATTCGCAGTGGAGAAC
The DNA here is from genome assembly GCA_021846635.1 of Microcaldota archaeon. Lineage (GTDB taxonomy): Archaea > Micrarchaeota > Micrarchaeia > Micrarchaeales > Micrarchaeaceae > JAJZYW01. Next base: position 5,846 of record JAJZWO010000016.1, read on the forward strand.
GCCAAGAAGAGGAAAAGGTCAACCGTCATGGAAGAGGATGTGGACGCATACAGGCTGAGTGGGAATGGGAAGTGAATCAGATCTCGTATACATATCGCTCTCCAAAGATGCAGCGCGCCTGGACTACACAAATAAATCTGGGAGCTCAAGCTGCACGATAGAGAGGTGCGGCGGCGGCACGCTAAAGACGTATTTTGACGAGGACGGCGCTATACTGCACAGGGAGCCTCTAGACCCCGGAAAAGGCATAGAGGAAATTGCAATGGAGACTGCAAAGACGCTTGGCACTCCCGTAAAGGGCGGCGAATACTCCCCCGTGAAGCTATCAAAACCCTGCCCTGCATGCTCAGCCAAAGCACTAATAGAGCATCGTGATTCTGGCGTTCCGATAATGCCCATATACGTATGCACATCGTGCGGCGCCAGGGCTTTTCTGCTCACTGATGAATACATGTCGCAGCTGGTTCGCGAGAACCTAAGGGCTTTCAGCGATGAGGAAAGAAAGGAGCTTGAAACCGACCCTGGCAAGTTTTCAAACGAGCTCAGAGAGTACATAATAAGAATATTTGCATCAAAAAGGATAATCGGTATAAAATAGTGATATTCATGATGCTTTCAGAACTTTACGGCAAACAGATAATAACCAACGACGGCCGCAAGCTCGGTTTCGTTGAAGAGATAGTGCTCAACGTAGAGGACTGGGAAGTTTCCGACCTTCTTCTCGTCAGGATAGACGACCTGGCTAAGGCTAAGCCAAGCGCTTCCTATCTCTCGAAAAACAGCGTCAGCTACAAGACCGTCAAGAACGTCTCGCAGACAATAATAGTAGGTTCGCAGGCTGAGCAGCACTCAGTCCGTTGATACCTCCTTTGAAATGTTCGGCCTGTCCTTGACAAGTATCCTGCTGCCGCAGTATGGGCACCTGACAAAGCCCTCTATCTTCGGTATTTTCCTTCCGCATTGCGTGCATTTGTAAGACATAAGAATAACACCCTACCTCTTGTTCTTTGCGAGCCATTTCACAAAATCCTTGTGAAGCTCAGACCTGCTGGTATCTATAACCCTTACGTTTAGCGAACCCTGGTACTGAGAGTCCTCAAGTGTGACTACCGGCTTGTAGCCTCCTATCTCGGTGTAGTGCACCTCGGCCCAGTGCACTCTTCCCTGAAGGTACTCCTTTATTGTATCCTCAGACATCGGCATCGAAGAGAAGCTGAAAAGCATCCCATCGCACCAATAGAGCGGCATGTTGCCCGACGGCGTGACCCTCTCCCTTATGAGGTCTTCGAGGTCTATCTTCACAACCTCATGAACTATGAGGTCAGTTATCGGCGAGAAAACTACGTTTACCATAGGATCACTTGCTCTTTGCCCCTTCTATGAGCCTCCTCGCCGCCTCTCCAGCCGGCGTACTGAACTGGTATGCGCCCCCTGCGTAAACATTGTTGCAGTGCCTGCACTCCCATATGCCTGTGCCCTTCCTCCTCACGGAATCGGTCCCGCACGAGGGGCACCTATAGACGGATCTCTTTTCCTTCCTCACTGCGTAATATCTCTTCCTTATCCTTGCGCCGTACTTAACGCTGAAATTTACCATGCAATCATTCCCCGGTGCTTTCTATTATGTCCTTCAGTTCTTTATACTTTTCCAATGATATCCCTGCCATCTCGTCTACCTCCTTGACAGAGAAGCTGCCGCTCAGACCCTTTTGCATGGCCCTGACAGAGCTGCCGTCAGTCGCTACAGTGAGCCTGCATTCGGCGACGCTCTCCTCATACTTGTTCATGTCGAGCAGCAGAGCGCTGCCTATCTTTCCGAACGTCGTTGAAGCGACTATCTTATCCACCTTGAGTTTGCCAGAGCTCTCCTCCCTTATGACGTTGCCGTCCTCGTACTTGGGCATCTTGGTGTCGAGGAGAGCTGCCATCGCAGCCATCTGGCTTGCGTCGAACAGGTTGCCTGCATAATTCAACACATACACGTCCACGAAAACAGTCCAGCACTTGCCCTCCTCTATGATGAGCGAAGGAAGGTCTATCGAAGGTCCGGCGCGTATTCCCCTGTCTACAACTCTCGCAAGCTCTATGGATTCTGGGCTTGGCGGCCCTGTCTCGTAGTCAGCGGATGCCATGGGGAGAAGCTCGGCATTCATGACAAGGTTGCCCTGGTCAGGAGTGTCCGGCATGGGCTCGTCAACCATGAGCTTTATCCCTGCAAGGACGCGCGTGTTGCCTATGTCCACCTGTGCAGATCCTTCGGCATGCTCTATCACGCCCTTCTTCACTACTATCTTCCTGAAGTCATGCATTCCGCGCATGTCCTCCCTTATGCCCTTGTCGAGCAGCTCCTTAGCGTAATTGCCCCTCAATGTTTCCAATACTCCCATTTCATTCACCTACTTCGTAAAGCTTCTCGAGCGCCTCGCGCTGCACCCTGCTTATCGTCTTGCCGGCTTCAAGCACCATGCCCATCGCCTCGTTGAGCTGCTTCCTGGTGAAACCGCCGTCCATCTGCAGGAGAAGCACGTCGCCGTTCCTCGGCGATATTGCCATGGGCATATCCGCATCTGAATAATTGTCCTCTATCATGTTGACGTCCAGGACAACGTGCTCGCCTATCCTTCCCGCAGACACGGCATAAACGATGTCGCGCATGTGTATTCCCGCATTTGCGAGAGCCACCGAAGCGGCAGTTATCCCTGCTGCTCTTGTGCCTCCGTCGCTCTGCAGTATCTCTATGAATATGTCTATCTCCCCTCCGGGAAATTCATTCAGCAGCACAACGTTCTCGAAAACTTCCTTGGTTACTTTCGAGATCTCCGTAGCGCGCCTGTTCGGACCGCTCCTTCCGTGGTCCGATAGCCCGGAAAACGGCGCCATCGAGTACCTGCACTTTATGATCGCCTTCGCGGGATCCGCAAAGTGCTTTGGCACTGCCTCCTTCGGGCCGTATATTGCGGCAAGCACCTTGTTGTTGCCCCATTCCAGGTATGCAGAGCCGTCCGCGTTCTTCAGTATTCCAGCCTCTATCTTTATGGGCCTCAGTTCGTTGAAAGCCCTCCCGTCCAGCCTTTTGCCGTCTTTCAGCAGCTCGGGCCTGTTGGTCAATGATGCCATTTTTTCACCAATTCACTCTATAAAACCTTTTTCAAGCATTTCCCTTATCCTGTCGGTGAGGCCGTGCGTGTGCGCCTCCCTCTCAACCTTTGTTATCGCTGCAATAGCAAGCGCGACGTTTCCCCCGTCGAGCCATATCATTCCGTTCCTTCCAACCGCTATCTTGCACCTGGTGAGCTTAGCTATCTGGTCTATCATCGTGTTGGCCTTTCCTATGATCCTGGGCACTTTTGTGGGCTTCACGTTCACTATGATGCCTCCATCAAGGGATGTCGGGAAGGCGAGTATGACGTCCTTTCTGTTCTCAACGTTCTTGACTGTCGCTTCTACCGCTGCGCCCGGTGCGAACTTGCTGTCCCGCGAATCCTTGCTGTAAAGTATGAGCCCCCTTCCAAAGAAGGAAAGGTCCACCTCGCTCATGTTGCCCCTCGTTGCGCTCACAATGCCTATAACCGGGTCGCCAGCCTTTGGCACCCATGGCCCGGTAAGCGGCACGATGTGGTCCTTGCCGCTCTCCTTCATAGCAAGAGTTGTTGCAATAGTAACTCCGTTGGCTATGGTCGCGTTAGGCATTCTTATCGGCCTGTCCGAAATCACATCTCCGGGGAAAAGTATCTCTCTCATCAATTCACTGCTCTATTATCTTTGTTTCGGCTCTGCCCTGCGTCAGCTTGTTCACCTTGTCGAAAAGCTCGGTCTGCATTCCTGCAGGTATCTCAACAAGCACCCTCAGGCTTCCGTCAGCGAGCCACTCCTCCTTCTTTATTCCATAATGCTTAAGCGTTCCATACGACCTGTTGGCTGCGTCGGCAGGTATCGTCACCTGTATCTTAGCCAGGGAAAACTTTAGGGGCAGGTATGCGCTCAGCTTAGCCACTATAGCGTTAAGCTGGTCGTTTGCGCTCTTGAACGGGTCGATGCCTATCTTTGCCTCGTTCATCGCATTCTCTATCCTGAGAGGCGGGTTGGGCGCGTTGGTCCTCGGGTCTATCGAGTTGCTCGCTATGAGGCTTATTATCTGCTTTCTCTTCTCCTCTATCATCTTGTTCTTCTGCTCCGTTGTTATCGGAACTTCGCCGTTTTTAAGTATGTGCTCAACAACCTCCTTCAGGTCGGTTGTGCCGAACGACTTCTTTATCTTCTCCTCGCTCTGCCTCTCTCCCTTCTTAGCGTCCTTGAAAACTTCCTCGGTCTGAAGGACAGAGAGCGCATCAGCCCTTTTCCCGGTCACGTACTCGTAAGCCATGTCCGCGTCAGCAAGAAGCTCGAAATTTTCGCCGTTGTGCTTGTACTTGATAACTACTGTCTTTCCCATCAAAACTACCGCTCAAAGGTATTTCTTTATCTTGTCCTGCGTCAGTGCGACGTACCCCTTCTTCTTCTCTATTGTTGCTACGTCGAGGCATTCCGCGCCGCAAGCCAGCCCGTTCTCAGCTACCTTCTTTATTATCTTGACCCCAAGCGATATCGCGTCGTCTATGTCCATCTCGTCCTTGTACTCCTTGAGAAGCACCTCCTGCGCAATCTTCCTTCCGCTGCCTATCGCGTCAGCCTTGTACCCCAGGAAAGAGGCTCCGGGCTCGACCTCGTAAAGCCTAGGCACGGTGTCTATTCCACCAACGAGAAGCGATATGGCGTACGGCCTTATGCCTCCATACTGCGTAGCCTGCTGCATCTCCTCAGAGATCTCCCTTGCAACGCTCTCGACCGATTCGGTCTCGTCGTATATCATCCTGTGCGTCTGGGTCTTCGACCTCATCATGCTCGTTACCCTAAGCCCGTCAGAGACAAGGCCGCTGTATGTAGCGCCTATGTAGGAATCAACCCTGAATATCTTCTGCACCGTATCGGCTATCGCCAGTGGCTCGTTCACGTTCTTGTGGGCTATCAGCGCAACGCCCTCCTTTGCCACTATCCCAATGGAGGTAGCGCCCTTCCTAACCGCCTCTTTAGCGTATTCAACCTGAAAAAGTCTCCCATCGGGGCTGAACATAACCCCTCTGTCATAAGCTTGTATGCTATTTGGGTACATATATATTCACCATTTCAATCGTAATGAAAAAGCCAAAGCACTAGCCTTTTTAAACAAAGCAAAAAATACAGTATGAATTAACCAGTTAAGGTTTATAATCCTTGCCCTTTTGGTATTGCCCTATATTACCCGTTATGCAGGGCTATGCCACATCAAGAAAAAGAGGGGAGAGAAGGTGCGCAGGTCATTGCATCCTGCGCACCGGGCCGTACTTGTCAAAAGCAGTAACCTTGCCGTAGCGGTTTCCGAGGCGCTTCTGCAGGAAGCGCTCAACGTCAGAAGGCTCCTTCTCCTCATCGAAGCGGGCCTTGACCACATAACCATAGTCGCCATCCGTAAGGAAAACCTCCTCGACCTCGTTCATCTTTATCAGTGCGTCGCCGAGGTCCTCCATTTCAGCCTTTATTGGAGGCTTAATAAAATAGAGCCTGTAAAACCTCTTCCCAGACTTTGTCGTCTCGACAAAGCTTCCATTGCTCCCGGAGTTTTTAATCCCAGCCATTCTACCCACCATATTAGTATTACCTGTACTTCTCAGGAAGATCCTGCTCTGTTATGTTATTGTATTCAAGGAACCTTTTGAAGTCGTACTCGCTGAGCTGATCCTTTATCGGCATGTCGCCCCATACGTACATGAATGCGATCCTGCTGAGCGCAATCCCTATCACAGGACGCTTGTTGTTCGGGTCGTCCTCGAACACCCACTTATTGCGCTTCTTCCTTGCCCACTTTCCAAGAACCGGAAGGGACAGCACAAACTTTATTTCCCATACATGCATGCGACACACCCATTAAGCAAGAAAAAGCAAAGGGCAGTAGCCGTTGGAAACGAAAAAG
>JAJZWO010000017.1 GCA_021846635.1 Microcaldota archaeon
CCGCGGAGAATTGAACTCCGGATCTTTCCCATGTCAAGGGAACGTCTTGCCACTCGACTACGAGCCCGTTTTACAGCAACAATTCCATTCCGTCATATGCGAGCATTGTGTTCTTGAACACCTTCTTCGCCTCCTGCTCCAGGGGATTGCTCTTTGAATACCTTGCGCTCACGTGGAATATCACCAGAAGTGAAACTCCAGCGGATTTCGCAACCTTCGCCGCCTCTTCCGAAGTCGAATGCGCCCTTTCTCTGGCGAGCTTCGCAAGTTCCTTCGAGTATGTTGCTTCGTGCACCAGTATGTCTGCGCCCTTTGAAGCTTTTATCGTCGAAGCAATCGGCCTGGAATCGGTAGCGTATACTATCGACCTGCCCTTCTCTTTTGTTGTAACGCCGCTCAGCAATATAAGCTTTTTGCCCACCCTTATTTTTCCCTTCTTCTGTATCTCGGTGAACATCTCCTTCTTTATGCCGAGATTTGCGCATCTCTGCTTGTCAAAGTGGAGCCTGTCGTCCTCCTTGAACCTGTACCCAAAAGTTTTTACGCTGTGCTTCAGCGCAAACGCCGATACTATGAAATCCTTGCCCTTGTAGAGCGTGCCGCTCCTCGTTTTCCTGATTAGTATTGGATACCCTATCTTCACCTTGTCGAATGTGAGCAGGGGTTCGAGCTTGCCCTCCTCTCCTTCAGGCACGAATATCTCGAGCGGCTCCGTCCTGCCGTAAAGGGCCATGGATCTTATCAGGCCAGCCACCCCTATCACGTGGTCGCCGTGCATGTGCGTTATGAATATTGCTCTGATGCGGTGCGCATTGACCCCGTACTTAAGCATCTGCATCTGTGTGCCCTCGCCACAGTCGAAGAGGTAGACCGCGCCGTTGTACTCAAGCGACATAGCTGGGAGGCCGCGCTCTGCCGTCGGTATTGAGCCGCCGGTTCCAAGAAACGTGATCTTTATCCTTTCAGGCATCCACTTCCACCTTTATCCTGCGGTTCTTCTTGTCTATCGAAAGTATCTTAAGGTCTGGAAAACGCTCCTGAACTTCCTCAAGAGTTGCGCGGCGCTCCTTTGACATGTAGGCTATAAGCTGGTTGAACCGCACCATATTGTTGTACACCTGCTCGCCCTTCTTTTTGTTTTCCAGGATCTCGCTGTCCACGCTGTCGAGATATGCAAGCTGCTTCTCTATGCTCTTCTCCAGCTCCTCTACCTTTTCGTTCTTCTCCTCCTTTACCGACATCGCGTCAATCGCGTAGAATTCGGAGAGTGTTTCAAGAAGGCTGCTGCGCTCCTCGGCCTCCAGTTCTTTGGAGCTTGGCCTGCACAGTAGGTAGTCTTCAAGACGACCATCGCTTCTTAGCAAGTAGACCTTGCCCTCCCTTGACTCTGAAGCGATCTCCTTTATCTTGCCTGAGAGGGATGCGACCTCTGCCTCTGACAGTCTCTCCGCGTTTGCATCGATCCCGGCTCTGCTGAACGCTTCTGATACGTATACAGAGCCCATGTTGAGAAGCCTGGAAGCAGACTGGAGTGCGGTCTTGCCCTTGTAGTTGTTCATTCCTGAAAGGAACTTTTCGGCAAAATCCGCATCGTCAGTGCTTATCGAGCGGGTCGACGGCGGGAGATACGTGTCGCGGGGCCTCACCGACCTGTCCCTGTAGACGTGGCTCATGTAGCATGAAAGTATCTTCATGACCCTGTCCGTCACGATCAGGTTGCCCTTGCCGAACATCTCTATGAGGATGTTGAACTCGGTCTCACCCTTCTTTGAAATTATGCTGAGTATCCTGTCATTGTTGTAAAGCGATATCGAGCTTATCATTGCGCCCGAGATGTACTTGCGCACGGCTGACGTAAACTGGTCTATCGAGTCGGATTTCTCCTCCAGGTTTGTTATGCACGCGTATGAACACAGCTTTACGACCAGCGCGTACTGCTGCTCCCCGCGCTTTGAGATCTTGAACCTGAACACACCATCGCCGAGGCTGTAGAACTTCTCTATCCTGGCTCCCTCGAAGCGCTTCAGCTCGCTCGAGAGCTGCAGCATGTCGAGGTATGTTATGTCGTGCATCCGTATTCACATGTTTTTCTTTTTCTTGAGCCCTTCTGCCTTAGCAACAGCTGCAAAGCTCTTGGACAGCTTTTCGGCGTCGGATGCCTTCTCGAAAGCCGTGCCTATCTGCACCGCGTCCGCGCCTGCAGCATACGTCTGCGCCAGCTGCTCCTTTGTCCTTATGCCGCCCGCGACTATGTACGGGACTGTTATCGCGCTCTTCACAGTGCGCACGAATTCTGGAGGTATCGGGCCGGAGCCCTGCAGCGCAGGATTGGAGCCGGTATCGGTGAGTATGAAGCGGTTGCCCATGAACTCCCCAGCCATTGCAAGCGCGGCTCCTATCTTCGGCTTCTCCCTGGGGACGAAATTTGCGTCGCCTACCCAGCCAACCGTCCCTCCCGGGGATACTACTATGTAGCCGAGAGGCAGAGGCTCTATTCCCATGCCCTTGATAAGAGGCGCGGAGAGCATCTGCGCCTGCGTTATCCAGTATGGGTTCCTGGCGTTGAGGAGCGACATGAAGTATATAGCGTCTGCGTGCTTCGTGACTGTCGCTATGTTTCCAGGGAATAATATGACGGGGACCTCGACCTTCTCCTTTATCTGCACGGTTACCTCGTCAAGCAGGTTTCCCTGCGCACCTATGCTCCCGCCTATCAGGATTATGTCGGCGCCTCCCTTGGCTGCACCGGCTGCCACGGCGACTGCATCGCCTGCGCTCCTATAGTCCACAGGGTCTATGAGGCTTATCAGTATCGAACCCTTCTCACTGAGAAGTTCGTGCATGTACGTCTCAACTTTTCCTTTTCTCATCATATCTACCGTTTAAAGAGGATTTATTATGCGCTTTTGCATACGTCTATCATCTTGACGCCGTCCTTCTCCATGCTCCTTTTTGGAGAAAACCCAAGAAGCGACTTTGCTTTGTCGATGCTGACGATGCGGTCGCTCAGCAGGAAGTCCATCTCGTCCTTGTTGACTCCCTTGGTCTTTGCGCCAAGCTTTGCTATTATGGGGTTTATGTGCTTGTCAGAGAGCGACACTCCCATGTACCTGGCTACAAGGTCTATCAGGTACTTCTGGGTGTATGGCTTGCCTTCCGTTATGTTGAACACCTGGTTTGCCGCTTTCTGATTTCCGGCGGAGGAGCACATCGTGTCTGCCGCGTCTTCCGCGTGTATGAATGTAAGATGGTTGTCACCGCTGCCTATGTAGCGCATGCTGCCGTGCTTCACCATGTCGAATATCTTGCAGAACGAGGGCTTGGCATACTCTGCGCCGTACAGCGTCCCGAAGCGTAGTATCGTGTACTCGATCTCCGGGTGCGCCTTGCAGAACGACTCTATTATGCGCTCGGCTATGTACTTGCTCTGTGAATATGGGGAAGATGGCTTTGGATCGGACTGCTCGGTGAGCACCTCGCCCGTGCGCTTGTAATTGTAAACAGTGACGCTGCTTGCATATATGAACCTCACCTTCCTCCTCTCGCGGTTGGCCTCAACCAGGGCGTTTAGAAGGTTCTCTGTGCTTATCACGTTCTTCTTCTTCAGCTCTTCAGGGGTGTTGGCGGAGTTGTAGCTCGCTCCGGCGATGTGGAACACCCTGTCCACTCCCTTCAACGCAGATACCATTGTGCCGAAGTTGTCTGATTCGTTCTGCGTCAGGTCGGATATGTATGGTATTGTTCCGGCTGGTATGTATGCCCATGTGAGCTCATCCATCGGCATTGCCTTTATTATGGACCTGACTTCGTCGCCAAAATCCAGAAGACGGCTGACAACCAGCCTGCCGAGTCCGCTAGTCGCGCCGGTTACCGCGTCTACGTAGGTCTTATTGGCCGTTTTCTTCTCCATCTGACTGCCTCTCGTTCTTGTATTTCAGCACCGACGCGGCTATCTCCCTTATGTGCCCATCGGTAAGCCTGTAAAGCGCATACGATGCCCAGTCCTTTCCATACGGCACGTACGCATTAAGGTTCAGCTTCATTGCGGCGAGCTTTGTCTTCCAGCGCTTGCTGTACCCGAGCGGCAGCTCGAATACGATGCTCTTCCTGTACTGCTTGCTTGCGGAAGCGACCTTGGCGAGCACCTTCTCGTCGGAGTCGTGTATGTATATGTTGCTGCACCTCTTTGCAATTATCGCTATGTCCCTGCAGTACAAGTGTACCTTGTCCACCTTCTCGTCGTGGTGGCGCACGTGCGGTTTCCTCTCGGACTTGTATCCGGACGTAATGAGCTTTAGCTTGCTGCACCTGCCGAGCACGAACTGCATCTCCTTCTCGTTGAGCTGCATTGGTATCTCCAGGCCTATCGGCCCTGACTGCTGCGAAGCGCATGCTTCAAGCACCTCCTTTGGGGTTATGCCCTCCTCATTCTCGAGCCAGACGGTTATGCCGTAGTCCTTCGCGGCGGAGGCGAGCTCTGAGAGATTTTTCTCGAACCAGCCGTTGTTTATGGTGAAGCCTATCTGGCTCGGCCTGACCGATATGCTTGAATGAAGTCCTAGGCGGGATGCCTGCTTCATCGCGTGTATGTAGGTGTTTGTGTTGTACTTCGCCTTGGCCTGGTCCTTTACGTTCTCGTTGAGGAATGTTATCGTCGTGCCCATGCCCTCCTGGTCCAGCGCCCTGACTATCTTCAGCGCTGAGCTGTATGTCGGGCCTGCTATGTGCTTTCTCACGAGCCTGAATATCAGGCCGTTTATCAATCTTGATTGTTCGGGCAATTGACCACTGTGAATTTCTTGCTTAAAGACTCTTTACAGTTCAGGTTTTTATTCTTTGGGTATTGCTTGATTTAACGTTATAAACCATTAGGAAGCTATGGTTTTGCTCCGATATTTGGCATCATGCGGATGCGACCTCAACTATGCGCTTTACAAGTTTCTCCCTTCCCTTCTCATTGAAGCCCATATATTCAGTGGCAGGAGCGGAGAACCCGCCTGCCTGCGGGTGGCCGTTGCCCCCCATCGCCTTTGCTATGTAAGAGGAGTCAACGCCGCTCTTGCTGCGCAGCGAGCAGCGCCCTTCTGAATAGTTTATGAATGCCGCGATGTCTGAGCCGCTCTTTGCCATAAGGGCCTCGCATGCGGACGTGCTCTGCAGCCTTTTCCCAAAGCCTATCGTTATGCTATGCTCCCCCACGCTGAAGGTCTTGGCGCTAGAAAGAAGCTCCTCCATGTTGACCTTCTCCTCCTCAAGGTACTTCCTTGCGTTGTTGACTATAAAACGGTTCCCGAAATCCAGCTCCGCGACCATTGGCACCATCCGCCTGAGCTGGTTCTCAGCGTCCTTTCCGGCCCAGAGCATGTAGGTTATGGCTTGGGCAAGCCTGAAGGTCAGCGGATCCGTTGACTTGCTCCTTATGTTGAAGTCCATGAGATGCGCGAGCGCAGTGAGCCTCTCCCCCTTCCCGTCGGAATCGAGCTTCCTGCACAGCACGTTGTATGTAAGGTCGGCACCGCACATCAGCCTGTTCTCCCCAGCAACAAGGTAGGAGACGTTCTCTGCGCAGAAGTTTACCTGCTCCGGCTCCCAGGGGTGGTGGTCCAGCCATACTACCATGTTGCCCTTCTGCTTCAGCGTGAGCAGGGTTGATTGGAAAAGCTTGAATGCTCCGGGATTTATGCCTACATCAGTGAACACCACCACCGAATTGCTTATGTCCTTTCCGGTAAGCCATTCCGCGACCTCGTTGTAGCTTGCTTCAGAATACTCCATGAATTTTACCCTTTCTGTTGGGACAGAGTAGAATTTGTGGAGCAGCGCGGATGATGACACCCCATCCATGTCGTTCTTGTGCGACACTGAGTATATAGGGCGGTCTCGGATTGCGGAGACCAGCTTCTCTGAATATTTTATTGTAGAGGGATCTACCAGCCCCTTTGACATTGAATCGACGTTGTCGGCCATGAATACTGCCGAGACTGCATGCTTCGAAGCCTCATTTGCCTTCTTTCGCGACGGTGTTCTTGCCATTCTATCACAGCTTTGTAGCGTTATGCCTTCATTGATTTATATGCCTTTGAGATTTTTTCAGCTACCGTTTCCATCTCCTCGTGAGAGGCGTAAGCGCGCCTCGGCCAGAGGAAATGCTTCAGCCCGTCCCCATATCGTCTCGGTATGACGTGCATATGCACGTGGTCCACGCTCTGACTCACCTTGTTGTTCAGTATCATGAGCGTGCCGTCGCATTTGAGCGAAGCCTCCATCGCCTCTGACAGCATCTTGGCGCGCAGCTGCATGTCTGCCAGCGCCTTCGCAGGAACGTCCTTAAGCAGCGCGTAGTGCTTCAGTGGAATGATAAGCGCATGGCCTGGAAAAACAGGGCTACGGTCAAGTATGCACGCGGTCAGCTCCTCCCTAAAGACCTCTACTCCGGATGCTTTGCCGGCGAGTATCGAGCAGAAAGGGCAGCCTTCGGCTGCGCTGTCTCTTCCCATGATGCTATTTTGTTATGCCAAGCTCTTTATCCCTTTTGCCTATCTCTGTCGAAAGCGCATCGACAAACTGCTCCAGCTTCATGCCCTGCCGCTGCTTTCCGTCGCGAGAGCGCACGGATATGGTTGAGGCTTCCTCCTCCTTGCCTCCGACTATTATCGAGTATGGCACCTGAAGCATCTGGGCGTCGCGTATCTTGTACTCTAGAGTCCTGTCGGAGGAGTCAAGCTCCACCCTGAACCTATGCTTCTTGAGCTCGCGGTAGATTTTCTCCCCGTACTTGAGCTGCTTCTCTGATATCGGTATTATCTTTACCTGGAGAGGCGCAAGCCACGCCGGGAACCTCCCCTGGAAGTGCTCGACCATGACGCCGGTAAACCTTTCTATCGTGCCTATCACGGTCCTGTGCAGTATGATTGGCGTGTGCTGCTTCCCGTCCTCTCCGGTGTATTCGAGCTTGAACCTCAGTGGAAGCTGGTAGTCGAGCTGCAGGGTACCGCACTGCCACAGCCTTCCTGCTGAATCGGTTATGTCGAAGTCTATCTTGGGGCCGTAGAAGGCGCCGTCCTTCTCCTTTACTCCGTATGGTATCTTCCTCTCTTCCAGAGCTTTGCGGAGTGCGGTTGTTGCACGCTCCCAGAGCGCCTCGTCTCCCATGTGGTCGTCTGGCATCGTCGACAGGTTGGCGTTGTACTTAAGGCCAAAGACCTCATACGTCTCGACAAGCATCTTGAGGTAGCTGGTTACTTCCGACTGCAGCTGGTCTTCGGTTATGAATATGTGGGCATCATCCTGCGTCATCTCCTTCACCCTGAAGAGGCCGGTCACGGTGCCGCTCCTCTCGCTCCTGTAGAGCTTGTCGAATATGGAAAGCCGCATGGGAAGCTCCTTGTAGCTGCGCTTTCTCGACTTGTATATCAGTATGGTTGATGGGCAGTTCATCGGCTTTAGGCCGAGCTCGCCGAACTTGTCATCAAAAATGAACATGTCGCTCTTGTAATGGTCTATGTGGCCGCTGACGTGCCATAGGGCTATGTTTGCCAGTGCTGGAGTGCTTATCTCCCTGTAGCCGTAATCCTCCTCCTTCTCCCTCATCAGCCTTACGAGCTCCCTGTATATTATGTGGCCGTTCGGATGCCAGTAAACCATAGCAGGGCTGACCTCCTGGAAGCTGTAGAGGTCCATCGCCTCGCCTATGCTCCTGTGGTCCCTGTCCGGCAAGCCTGACCAGTCCGCCTTCTTGACTATGGACAGGTCGACCTTGCGCCTTTGCTCCGGCTTCTGCTGCGGTTCCTGCTGCTTCTGCTCCCCAGAAGAATACGACCTCGACATCTCTGCAAGCGGATGGCCCTTTATGTCTATGCTGAGCTGCTTGTTCCAGCCAAACGGCGCGGAATGCAGCTCTATGCCGTCCTTCGGCACGAGGGACCTCATCTCCTCAAGCAACGCCTTCGACTTCTCCAGCCCCTCAAGGTTGCCGCTGAGGTGCGCAAACGGATATATCACCATCCTTGTGAGCTTCTGCTTCTTCGCAAAAGCCACCGCGTCGTCTACCGCCTTGCGTGCGAGCTCGCTGTTGTCCCCCTTTTCAAAAGACACCAGAAGGACGAGAGCGTCGCTTACAACGTGCCTCTTCTTGTCGTCAGGCTCGTAGACGCTTGCCTCGGGCTTCACTGCTTCATACTCTATCTTGTTCACGTCAAGTTGCAGTATTTTCATAGAATTACCTTGTAAGCGGAAATTTCATATTGCCAGCATAGGATGGCGTGCTTGAACGGATCCTGAACGGAAGGAATAGCTATAGCGATTGCTGCCGTCAAAGCGCGACGCGCGCAGCTGTTTGGCAGGCAACACCGACCATCGTAGCACTCGCTGTTTAAAACGCAACAAAGGTTTTTATCGCTTTTGTGCACGCTCACTGCTCAAGCCCGTAGCTCCTGCCGCGCCAGGTTATTCTCTTCATGCTGCGCGCCTTGACCAGGTTGGCCACGTAGATGAAGTTTATGAATATGTATATCAGCCCTATGAGTGGATCTCTGCTGCGCACCCTGCCGTACGTCTTTGCCATTCCTACAGCGGTTGGTAGGAACAGGACTGCGCCAACGGCGCCGTAGATTGCTGTAAGCGCTATCGCGGACGCAAATACGAGTATCGATGCACCGTAGAAGAGCATCCCGTATGTGAAGTTCTTGCCGTATCCGAGAAGGGTGAGCGCGGTCTGCCTGTTAGCCCATTCGGAGAACTTTGAGAAATTGTCATCCGCATCTACCGATATGTGCGTGTCGGGAACGTATGCTATCGACATGCTTTTTGACTTTGCGAGGCGCGTTATCGCTATGTCATCCGATAACGACTTCGCGAATTCTTCAACTTCTCCGCCCTTCATGAGCGACGCCCTGAAAGCCATCGAGCCGCCCCATGAGAAGCGCGTTAGCTCCGATTCCATTAGCCCGTTGCCTACAAGCCCCCACACCATCTTCACCTTTGACCAGAAGCCCCCGACCGGCTTGAAAAGAGGATATGCTGTCGAGACGCCCACCTTGCTGTCGGAGAACGGAGCGGCAAGCTTCTGCAGCCAGTCGTTTGGGAACCTGACATCCGAGTCTGCCACTACATATATTTCTGTGTCTTGGTTGCGCTGTATTGCTGAGGCTATTGCGCGTACCTTCCCGCTGCCGCTCCCCTGCTTGTCCGAAACGATGAGATCCAGCCCTGCTGCCCTTATGTACGGCACGGCGAGGTCGTCTTCCGAATCGACTACAGCAACCGCCTTGTATTTTCCGGGATAGCCCTGGGTAGCGAGAGAGGACAGGTTCTCCTTGAGCCCGATGTCCACTCCCCTGCACGGCACTATGATGAAGCATGACGGATAGGAATTCATTGGAGGATAGCCGGCGGAGCGCGCGGGACGCCTGATGTTGATTGCCATCAGACCGAGGAATGACAGGCCAACCAGCGACAGATAAGCGTAGTACACATAGGCTAATGGCTGCATTGGATCATTTTGTCCTGCCGTTTATCTCCATAAAGGCTATGTTGGCGTCTATCAGCTCAAGCGTCTGGCGCACAGTCCTTTTTATGTCGTCGCGCATGTTCTCTTTCTTTGAGAAGAAAGCCGCTATCTGGTCGCGCACCGCCTTGTCGGACTGCATGGAAAGGCTCTCGACTATGCGCATGAGCATGTGCGTTCCCTGGTCGTACATCTCGAGCAGCTCCTTCCAATTCGCGGATACCCATTTCCAGATAACGTCCTTCCCGACCGGGCTCGTGCCGACTATGGCGGGAATCACGAACTTGTCCTGAAGGCGCACCCTGTCTGACATCGAGAAATTGAGGGCTTTGAGCTCCAGCCCTGGCTTTTTGCATATCGACATCGCCACGAGAAGCTCGTGGCGCTCCTGCGGCGTCTTGGCTGAAGCGTACAGGCTGTAAAGCTTAGCAGACTCCTTGGCGCCGCCGTTCCACGCGAAGGTCGAGTACACTGCAGAGCGTATATCAGAGAGGTCCTTTGCGAGCTTCGGGCTTCCCACCAGCTTCCTGCAACGCTCAACTACGGGAGCGTATCCGGCTATTCCGAGGCTGGATATCGCAGCACTGCGAAGCAGCGGGGCTATCGCTTCCTCTCCCCTGCGCCTTTCGAAGCCGTACTTGTCGAAGATTGACTTTGCTATCCTGAACTTGGTGTTGTGCATCGCGCTGCCGAAAGCCTTGTCGTATGATATGGAATATATCCAGTTGAAGTTGAGTATAAGCGAGATGTTCAAGGGGTACCCCATCCCGATGAAATGCTTGCCGACGTATGTGACGTATTCATTCAGCGTCATCCTCCCGGTGCGCATCAGCGAGAACAGATCCTCTTCAAGCCCCCACGCATCGGCGCCGCCCAGCTTTCCGGAAGTGCACACGCTGCCGAGCTTCGATACCATCTCCCTTTCGTATATCACGCGGTATAGCCCATTCTGCCCGTAGTTGAGCTTGATCCAGTCTGCTTTGCCCTTTACGGATGCAATTTTCCTGTCCATCAGCAGCCTTCCCTCCTTTCCGGTGGATAGCTTGTAGTGAACCGGTATTCTCCACAGGTTGCCGGGGTTGTCGGACTTGGAAAGCTTGTAAGCCTGCTGCGAAAGCTGGAAGCCATCGCTTGAAGCCTTGACGGTAACTGCAGGGAAGCCCGGAGTGGTGAGCCAGTTCTCTGCTAGCTTGTCGACTCCCATTCCAGTAGCTTCACTTGAAAGAGACGCCCACAGCTCCCTGCCCTTGCCGTTTGAGTACGCATGCTCCTTGAGGTATTTAGACACGCCTTTCCTGAACGCCTCTGCGCCAATGTAATCCTCAAGCATCTTCAGCACGCTTCCGCCCTTCTCGTAGCTGATCTCGTCGAATATCTCGTCTATCTCTCCAGGCTTGTTGACCGTAACGCTGATGGGATGTGTATTGTGAAGCTGGTCCGCCGCGAACGCGTCCCTGAAGTTGTCCTCCAGGTACTTCTTCTCCACATCCCACTCTGGGAATGATGAGCCAACCGCCTTATAGCTCATCATGGTTGCGAAGCTCTCGTTCAGCCACAGGTCGTTCCACCACGCCATTGTAGCCAGATCCCCAAACCACTGGTGCGCGAACTCGTGTGCTATGGTTATCGCTATATTCTGCTTTACACTGAGCGGGCTCGATTCGTCGCACAGCAAAGAGGTTTCCCTGAATGTGACCGCACCCCAGTTTTCCATCGCTCCGGCTGCGAAATCTGGTATTGCAAGCAGGTCCATTTTGGGAAGCGGATACCTTATCCCGAAATACTTTTCGTAAAACTGGAGGAATGTTTTGGCATATGAGAGGGGCAGCTTGGAATACTTGAGGTTTCCGGGCGTGCTTACCACGCTTATCTTTATGCCGCGATAATCGGTAGAGAGCCTGTCGAACTTCCCTACGCACAGGTAGAGCAGGTACGGCGCCATCTTAGGCGTCTTCATGAACGTCACAATCTTTTTGCCGCCCTTTGGCAGGGTGCGCTCGACCGGCATGTTTGATATCGCTTCAAGGCTGGAGTCTATCTCGAATGACACCTCGAAGGTTGCCTTCATCGCAGGTTCGTCTATGCATGGAAACGCTGCGCGCGCATCGACAGCTTCGAACTGCGAGGTAAGCATCACGCCAGTTTTACCTGATGGAAGCTTGTA
>JAJZWO010000018.1 GCA_021846635.1 Microcaldota archaeon
TATTAAAAACCCATTCAACTTTTCCTGTTGTTGCATTTATAGCAAATAGCATGCCCAAATAATTTGAATCTGTTAATACCGTGCCGTTATACAATACCATTGGCGATACTGAATTCTCCGTGAAATTATACCCTACATTAACATATTTTGGATTTATTTGGTTTATACTGTTCACAGATGCAGTTTCATTTAGGCTCCACACTTCAGAACCGTTGAGCCTATCCAAGCCCACCACTATCGGATCCGTATAAGTGCTGTTATCAAGGTAGGCCGTTATTACCAGATTTCTATACACTACCGGAACCACGTCATTTATGCCTCCTCCAGCCATGCTGAAATTATCTTGCCAGGAAATGTCACCCGAGGTTATATTATAATCAAAGAAGCTGAATCTGTGTATTGTCGTTGGATATATTATCGTGTTAACAGTGTTTACATATCCCGCCCCGAAATATGCATTATCCCCATATATTAATGGTGATGACAATGTATCCGGCAGCCCAGTGGGGAAACCCTTCTCCACCAAGCCAGAGGATGCCTTTATTACATAAAAATATCCTATATTTGGTTCTATAAGAAGCCCGTTATAAATGCCCGGCGTTGTCATATCGGGTCCAAGCGTTTTTATCCCCCAAGAAACATCTCCAGTGCTGAAATTTAATCCAAAAATTCCATTTCCATCATTCCTATCACTGATATTCGGCACCTCCGCATTGTTGCCCATACCAACGAATACCATATCATTGTATGCAATTGGCTGGGTCATTATTTGGTCCGGAAAATATGTCCGCCACACAACTTTACCAGTGCTCAGATTTATTGCGGTCACACTGCCATTTGTCTTGTCATATTGAAATTTATCAAGATAACTAAGGTTTCCCATTGTCGTAATGAGGAGGTCTCCATTGTATATAGTCGGCGTGCCTATTATTGCAGAATTAACATTAATATTGAGTGGTTTTAGGTTTATACCTACAAAATACGTGTGGTTTATCCCACCGTCATACTGATAAATATCCTGAACTGGGTAAAAGTTCTGTTTTATTCTTGGGGGATGAATAGCCGTGCTGTTTGCAGCGTTTTGAGATATGGAATGGTTGGAAATTTCAAAAGCCGTAAGCAGTAGCGCCGCCGCTATCAGTGTTGCTGCAATCAAACATCCAAGCTGGTAACTGATTTTTCTGTTTCTTTTTTTCCTTCCTTCCATCCAATCACTAGTGCTTTCCATGTAATGCATAAGAAATTTTCTACAAAATGGCAAAGTCCAATCCAAGCAACAATGGAAAGGCATCAAGTATAAATCCTTTGGCTTCGATATTTGATTAGGTAATGTTTTGCGTTTAGTCGCAATTTTGAGCATTGGGATTATTCTTCTACTACCTTTTGGCACTGCCTACGCTGCCCAAACGCAATCAGTAAGTTGCAATTCTTCCATATCATCAAGCGGGATTAACTACTCAATAAATAGTACTGGTTGCTCCTCATTCAATCTCGCATTTGCTACAAACATAATCAATTCTAGGCTTTACTGTTCCACCGGAGAGCTTGAAAATGGCAGCATAAATGTTTCCGAAGGTGATTCAAATATCAGCATATATAATTGTGGTTTCTCCAACGCTACATTTAATATTGGCGCAAATTCAAGCGTGAATGTTATAAATCCTGCAAACAGAAATTTCACCGTTCATGCACGCAATACGAATTCGAAACTCACCGTAGCGTATACTTTGGATATCAGGGTCTTTGAGCCTAGCGGCTACAACACTACCAGAATATTCGGAAACAGGGTAGGTGCATTTAGTTACATACTGCCCTCCTTCAATAATAAAATAAAGCTCAATAGCACTGAACTGCAGATGGTACCGTCATACAATAAAACAATACTCGACATAATAAAAAGCGTAAGGTCCAGCAACAACTTCCCAGGTTATGGTGTATATGGGGAAAACTCATCCGCATTATACTTCGACCCGTCCGGTAAAGATATAATAGCAAATAAAACTTTTCTTCTGCCTTATGAAACGTACACAAATACTTCCGTTCTCAGCTACGACCCATACATAGTAGATTATTCATTTTTTGCCTACGACCAACTGGTAATGTTTAACATTAACATAACAAAACCAACTACCCTTACTCCAGTATACATACAACCTGTTTATCCAACATTCAATTTTAAGATTCTTCCTGACAATGGCAAGAAAAATCTTACTATAAGATGGCTTGAAGTATTGCCTAGCAATGACACCTTATGGAATTTTACCTCTTACATATACAGATACAATGCGGACCACGGTTTCTCCCTGAACCCTACCCAAAAACCTCCTGCCAACGGCTCATCGTTCGTAGAAGCAGTGTCTTACCCTAGATACAATAACTACACATATTTGCAAGGTTACAAATCCTACTTTATAAACTATACCAGCCCGATTGGCATAGGCATGAATTCCTCCATCATATTTACCAATGGCTCGATACCAAATCTCGGAACATTCATACAAGACTCTACCACGCCATCATTTAGCTATGGAATAGGGTTCTGCAGCAATACTTACGGCAGCTCAAAACCCTTTGCAAAAGTGGTTTCCAGTGGAAGCTACAGTGTTTCCCAGAATATTTATCCTTTAATATCCGACTCAGAACCACGCACAGTATCGGGGGCCATTTGCGGAATAGGGGCCTATATAGAGGGCAAAAATATTGAGGTAAACTGCAAGGCAAACCAGATAAACAGCACATTATCTGGTTTTTATGTGAATAACTCTGACAATGTCACAATAGAGAACTGTAACCTTAACGGCGGTGGCATAAACGTGGTCAATTCAACCAACGTAACTTTTTACAACACGCGTTTAAATGGCTCGATAGGCAACGTCACCAACGGTATCACGGTAAATAATTCAGATTACGTATATTTCTACAATGTTATCGTGTCCAATTATAAAAATAGCCATGCAATTACCAATTCAAACAATGTAGAATTCTCAAATCAGCCCCAATCCTCCACTACTATAGTGCCAAGCACGAACTCGACTACAGTAAAAAACGAACTTCATTCTGACAAAACCCTACAGGATACGATACTTATAATATCCATAGTGATAGTAGCAGCCGCATACGTATATGCATTCGCAAGGTTCCAGTACAAACCATCCAAGAGGACTGCCAAAAAACCTCGTTTGCCAGACCGTAAGAAAGTAGGTCACGCCAAAAAGAGGGTTAATCATTAAGTTGAGGGAATGCTATCATTTTTATACTTGCTAAATCCTGTATCAGGATTAATCAACTACTTTAAAATGGATTTCGAAATATACTTCTACTATTATGCATTCCTGTTTGCTGCACTTATCCTTGCAATCATCATCGCAGTACCAATCCTAAAAAAAGACTCCTTAAAAATAAAAAAACGCACTTTAAAAATATTGGCACTAATAATAATCGCATTCCTAGCTTCTGAAATCATCTTTGTTACTCCCTTCCATTTGATATACAACGACGAATACATATACGAGAGTATCGCAAAAACCATGCTGTATCAGCATGAATTCGGAGTCTGCAGTTTTTCAAGTCAGCTATACTGCGTTCCTGGAACAATAGGAATTTTCCACCAACCTGGCGGCTGGCCTTTAATAGAAGCTGTAGGATTTTCGATTTTTGGTGTTTCCAGCAACGTCGCTTTTAACACTAACCTTCTTTTTGGTGCATTTAGTGTACTGTTGGTATTCCTGATTTCGATTGAGTTGTTCAGGGACGAAAGTGCTGCAATGCTAGCTTCGCTCATTTTTGCATTCTTGCCGCTTTTCGACACGTACGTCAGGACTGCGATACCAGATCTGTCAACGATGATGTTCGAATTGCTTACGATATACTTTGCACTGTTTTACATGCGTACAAAGAAAACATCAATAGGAGTTGCTGCTGTTTTTGCAGCCTCATATACTCTCGTGACAAAAGTCGATGGCATAATAATAATACCACTATTGCTCCTAATCCTTATCTCAAATCGACACATATTCGAAGGCAATGAAGCTAAAAGGCAGATAAGGGTATTGGGCATACTAATAGTATTATTCATAATCATATCAGTTCCAGCCTTGATATTTACCTACATATCGAGTCTGCACTCCTTTGGGGCAAACGTATCTGCGGGGCAAACGAAGTTCGGGATTTCATATCTCGGCAACAACACAGTTAACAATGCGCTTTTCTTCCTAGGGGCGTATGATTCCGTCCACGTCAGCAGGTACAACTATGTCTATCATGTGGAATTTCCTGTAGAAATCACGCTCTTGGGCATAATCGGGCTAATTTACTTGGGAAGGAATGGTATGCGCAGGGAGCTGCTGTTCTTAATTGGGTGGTTTGCACTAATATTTGTTTTTTATTCGAGCTATTATGCTGGGAGCACATTATACGGTCTCGGAGTAGATACGCGATATTATCTTGCCGATTTCGCAGCATTGTCAATAATGGCAGGCGCAGGAGGGTCATACCTTTATTCAAAATCTACTCTATATCTAAAAAATCCAAGCAAAAAGGGATATGGCAAAAAACAGTACTTTGCTATTTTTCTCGCAATCCTGATAATATCGCAATCATTGTTCCAGTTAATTACCATCGTTTCACTTCCCCCATCCAAAATTGCCACGTATTCCGCAGAAAGGGCGGATGAGAGTTTTCTGCTGCAGCAATATGCGAAGATACCAGACGGATGTGCCGTAGCAACGTTTAAGGCGCCATTTTGGTATGTGATGAACAAAAGCAACGTTTATGCCTCGTGGCTGTCCCTTCCGGAATACCAGCAGCCGCTTCAAAACATATCTCATGGATGCCTGTACTTTGATTATGGCATAAGCTGCTATATCAATTCAAGTGAGCAGGGAGCGCCGCAGAATACCATGTCTACTTGCAATACTATAATGTCTGAGTACGTGACACAACCAGTAAGCACATATAATTATAGGCAGTTTGGGTGGAATGTCACTTTTGGCCTGTATAAATTGCTTGCAAAGTACAACAAAACAACATAGCACTACGGTTTATAATACAGGTTACCGCTGTTCTGGAGATCAACTACAGAACTCAGCGAGGAACTCGCATTCTCTTTGCTGTACAAATTGGAATAAAGTCTCATTCCGCAGATTGCCGGATCATAAGCCCATTGTTCATTGACGCCCCATAAGTTAAAGCTGTTTATCTCATTTATTGAAACTGTGTTTGGTATTACAACATAGCTCCCGTTGGCTATCTGATTGCAGTTAGGTAGATAGATAGTACCATAATTTCCGTTGCCATAGTTTATCATGGTCACATTTTTGCTGTAACCTAGGTAGTAATCCATATACACAGTATCCAACGTCGGGGCATAAACATTTATGCTTCTGGACGAGCTAATGTTTTTGAGCATGCTCGCTGCCGCGATATTGTAATACATAGAATTCTTGTTCATAATGTAATAATAGTAGTCCAGCGGTATAGACGTCAAGAACAGTGCCGCCAGAAGCAACACCGCCAATATGATTCCAATATTGTGCTTTTTCCAATTTGCCCTTGCAAGTTCTGCTATTGCAATCCCCAACACTATCAGTATGGGGACTTCGGCTACCATGGCAAACCGCATAAGCTTGTATATAGGGAAATAATGCGTTAGGCTCATGCTGCCGAATTCCATGTACAGCAAAAGGAAAACGGACCAAAGCAATGCCGGATACGCCGCCCTCCTTTTTTTGTAAGCTAGTGCAGCCCCGCCTATCAGTGCAAAATATGGGAAAAGTCCTACATCATTAGGGATTATATTCCCTACTGAAAAAATTCCAAAGTAAATCTGCCTAAGCCCGTCAAATACCCTACCAATGTTAAATAGCGCAGCGTTGTACACCACAGAACTGAATCCATATGGGAAATATCCATCAATGTAAAAGTAGAGGTTTGTGTTTGTATAAAATATTTCGTCGAAACCACCTGCGTTGCTGTAGTATCTGTTTGTAAACAGAAGGTTATAGTAAGGAACTCCATTTGCGAGAAATATGTTTGTAATCCCGAAAGCAGTCAGGCAGGTAAGCAGCCCGATAAAATAAAAGTATGGTTTCGACCTAAATTTCAGGTGCCTTGCTTTTACCATTATGGTCTCCGCAATTATGGCCAATGAAAGCATCAGTATATAGAGAAACGCCAAAGGATTCACAGAGGTTGCAGCAAAACCGACAAACCCTGAAAGCGAGTACAGAATAACGCTATCCCTGTCCCTGCCATAAACATACAGAAGTACTGAGAGTGATATCAGTAATACTAGGGGTAGCATTGGACTTGGGGTAGTATCCCATTTCAGCGAAGAGGGGTATATGGCAAACAGGAATGCTGATATGAGCCCTGCCTCTGGGCTATGAAATCTTCTCGCCAAAAGGAAAACCACCGGAATGGCAAGGGCGTAGCATACCAGGTCATACATTCCAGCTGCAATGTTGTTGTAGCCAAGCAAACCTATCATAAACGCCATTGGATAATCATCCAGGAGCCTTATCGAGAACACGTTTAGGTTTTCGTTGAAATTTCCTGCAAGTATGTTTGGCGCAAATGCTACATATTCAAAATCGTCGCCATAAAGGCTCATGCCTTTGAAAAGCAATGCGGAAACCGTTATCCCAAGGACTATTATCAGAGCTAGGATATAATACTGGTTTTTTTTGATAAAACCCTCCCTACGCCTTGAATGATCCTGTCTCATTTCCAACACTCACCAATTACTGGAATTTAGCAGCCCAAATTATATAAGTGATATGCGTCTTTAGCAGAATTACCAATATAGCTTGTTCTGCCTAATTAATATGGTGTTCACAATGCTGTTGAATTGCTGCATTTGTCTGCAGGGCCAAATCGGGCTGAAGAACAAAAGAAATTGATATAAATATGAACGGCTATGTTAATAACGCGTAGCATGCTCTACCCACAGTGGGCTGCAGCATAAGCATGCAAAGGCCCAAATACAAGGTCTCCTAATGGTTACTAACGCTATAGGCACAAAATGGTGTTCTGATTGGAAGTTGAAGGTTATATAGTAGACATAGACTATTGGCAGTTTAGGGGGTCGATGTCGATAAGGTTATTCGTGAAGTCAGTAGACGGGAAACCCCTAATGCTGTACGATCCATCGTTTAAGCCTTATTTTTATGTGCTTCCGAATGACTGGAAGAACTCCGGAATGATAGAAACATTAAAGATAATTGACTCCGGCAAGGAATTGAAAGTTGCATCCTCAGAAGTTGTAGAGAAATCGCTGAACGGTGCAAACAAGAAATTCATAAAAATTTTTGTCGACTCACCATCATCCGTCCCAAAACTTGCAGCACATCTGTCTAGATACGGCACATGCTATGAGAGCGACATACCGTTTGCAAGACGGTACGGGATAGACAGGGACATAACACCATTGGTGCTATACAGGTTTGAAGTCGATGAAACTGATGGCAATTTTATAATCAAAAATATGCATAAACTTGAGGGCGCTAACCTATCTCTCAACACCATGCATTTCGATATCGAAACGTACAATCCGCTGGGGTTTCCCCGGCCTGAGAAAGATCCTGTCATAATGATAAGCTATTCGTACGTCTCAAACGGGAGGGTTGGCAACGCTGTGATGTCCACAAAGAGGATAAATAGAGATTTCGCCCAATTCTTCGAAGATGAAACAAGCATGATCAAGGGTTTTCTGTCAAAAGTTGCGGAGCTTGATATAGATGTGATATCTGGGTACAACTCTGCCAATTTCGATATCAAGTACCTGATAGAGCGCTCGAAAGCGCTAGGGTTTGACTTCAACCTCTCACGCTTCGAAGGCGAGACGCGCATAGAGAAGCATGGGCTCGTGGAGAAGGTCAAAATAGGGGGAAGGGTACACATAGACATGTATCTCGTAGTGAAGTTCATCGCGGTTGTCGGAGCAGCCGAAAGCATACTGAAACTGAACAGCTACAAGCTAAAGGACGTGTATGATGCAATAAGCGAAGACGAAAAGCTTACAGTGGAAAAGACAAAAGGGCAGAAATGGAAGGACATAAATGAGTTATGGACCGGTTCTGATGAAGATCTGTGCCTTCTGGCGGATTACAACCTAAGCGACTCGGAGTCCCTGAAAAAAATATACGATTATTTCATACCAATAATGATAGAAATGTCCAGGGTATCTGGCAACGTGATAAACGACACATCAGTTTCAACAACTGGCCAGCTTGTCGAGTACCTCCTGATGCGCTACGCCGAAGCATTTAACGAGATAATACCAAACAAGCCTGGAGAGCATGAAATACGCCTAAGACTGATGAGCCCTATAGAGGGCGCGTATGTCAAGACTCCTGATCCCGGCATATATGAAAACCTGTCTATATTAGATTTCAGAGGTCTGTACCCGTCCATAATAATAGCGCACAACATAGACCCCTCCTCACTATGCGATACGTGCGCCGAATATTACGAGTCGCCCTCAGGATACAAGTTTGACAAGAATAGGAAGTCTATAGTGCCGACAATACTGCAACTGATGATAAACGAGAGGAAGGAGGTAAAGAAGCAGTACAAGAAAAATCCAGACAACATATTCCTCGGATCAAGGTCGCAGGCTCTGAAGATAACTGCAAACTCTTTCTATGGCTATCTCGGTTACGCAAGATCCCGATGGTATTCCAGGGAGTGTGCGTCGAGCGTAACTGCATACGGCAGGCAGTACATACAGGAAACTATACAGAGCGCAGAGAATGCAGGATTCAAGGTGATATACGGTGACACAGACTCGATAGTGATACTTTTGGGTGACAAGACAGAAGAAGACGCACTGCGCTTCATGCATGATTTTAACTCAAAACTTCCTGGAGCAATGGAACTTGAACTTGAGGACTTTTACACGCGCGCGGTATTTGTCGGGAAGAAATCTGAAAAGGGCCCTTCAGGGGCGAAGAAGAAGTATGCAATGATATCCAAGAGTGGCCACATAAAGATACGCGGGTTTGAATTGGTAAGGCGTGACTGGTCCAAGATAGCCCGGGATACGCAGCGGCAGGTACTGGAAACGATACTAAGGGAAGGAGACGCCGAAAAGGCTGCTATGCTCGTAAAGAACGTGATAAAACGCCTCCGCGCCGGAGAGGTCCCGATTAGCGAACTGGCGATACATACCCAGCTCAGAAAGAGCATGGACAGCTACGATTCGAATTCGCCTGAGCTTGCTGCGTCAAGAAAGGCCTTCGAATCCGGGCTGAAGACAAAAGATGAGCTGGAACATGCTGTGATAAGCTACGTGATAACGAAAAAGGGCAGCACCATATCCGACAAGGCACAGCTGGAGGAGGTAGCCAAGGATTACGATCCTGAGTACTACATAAATCACCAGATAATACCGGCAACGATGAGGATATTGAAAGAGCTTGACTTCAAAGAGGAGGAGTTGAGCAATGAGGGGAGCCAGAAGAAACTTTGAGATGAGAAGATGGAAGAGGAAAGGATGAAGAAAGAACGGGACGTCGGGAGCATGTCCTTCATGGCGCTGAAGAAAGCAGCAGCAATGGTAAAGCCCGGGGTGAAATTGCTCGAAATAGCCAATTCAGCTGAGAAATTCGTCAGGGAGCAGGGGTATGAGCTTGCGTTCCCTATAAACCTGTCTGCAAACGAACGCGCAGCACACTATTCGCCCTCTTTCGACGACCAAAGCGTCGTAGGCGAAGATGATGTCATAAAAGTTGATTTCGGTGCTGCCAAGGACGGAATATTAGGCGACTGCGCAGTAACAGTTGATGTATCCTCAAAAAATCAAAAGCTGGTCGAATCCACAGAGCAGGCACTGCAGGACGCAATAGCCACCGTCCGTTCTGGTGTGGAAGTGACGAAAATAGGAGCAGCGATAGAGAAGACCATAAGCAGTTACGGCTTCAAGCCTGTCAAGAACCTCGGCGGCCACGGCGTTGAGGAGCACGACCTTCACGCCGATATTTTTATACCTAACTATGCCAACGGAGACGACACTGTGCTTGAAGAGGACATGACTATAGCGATAGAGCCGTTCGCCACTGATGGAAAGGGCATGGTGACAGAGGGCGATACCTGCGAGATATACAGCTTCGTTGGAGAAGGGCAGGTCAGAAACCAGCAGGCAAGGTCTATGCTGTCAAGGATAGCCGAACATTATCCAAGCGAACCGTTCGCCATAAGGTGGCTTGCAGACTCCGGAGCATCGCGCTTTACGCTGTATAGTGCCGTGCAGGAGCTTCTAAGATCCGGCTCTATCGAGCCGCATCCTACGCTGGTAGAATTGGGAAAAGGAATGGTGTCGCAGGCAGAGGCGAAGCTGCTCGTCACAAAAGACGGCTGTGAGATACTTACAAAATAAGCTTCAGCGCGGAAAGATAGCGTTACTGCTGTACCTCTATCTTTGCCTCGAAGTCGTCAAGCTTGAACTGGAACTCCTCATAGCTCTTTATTGCGCCCCTCTTCATAAGAACCTCCCTTGCAAGCAGGTAGTATACGAATGCGAGCGACTTCCTTCCGCGGTTGTTGACCGGCACGACAAGGTCTATGAACTTTGTCGAGTTGTCCGTATCACAGAGCGCTATTATGGGCATGTTTACCTTGCTGGCTTCCTTTACAGCCTGCTTCTCGTTCCTGGAATCGCTTATCACTATGAGCTTGGGCTCCGAGAAGTCCTCCCTGTACGGGTTTGTGAAAACTCCTGGCGTCACTCTCCCCTTTATGAACCGCGCGCTTATCGCCTCAGAGAACTTCTCGGCAGCGACTATCGCATATATCCTGGAAGCCGTTACCACTATCTCCTTCGGGTCGTACCTCGAAATCATCTCGGCTGCCGTGCGTATGCGCGTGTCTATCGTCTTGAGGTCAAGCAGGTAGAGCCCGTCCTCCCTCACCTTGTATATGAACTGCTTCATGCCCGGGCTCTTCACCTTTGTGGCAATGTGCACTCCCGACTCCAAATAATCGTTCTGGTTTGCAAGCAACTGTTCTTCCATAATAACACTTTTTTGATAAAGCATGGGGCCGCCGAGATTTTCAAGCTAGTGCCTTTTGAATTCCCGAAAAGTATACTCGGGTCGCCAGCACCCCAAGCTGGAAGCCTACCAGGCTAGCAGACGGCCCCACGTATTTCATTTT
>JAJZWO010000019.1 GCA_021846635.1 Microcaldota archaeon
TGCTCCCAACGGGATTTGAACCCGTGTTCTGGGGTTGAAAGCCCCATGTCCTTGGCCGGGCTAGACGATGGGAGCGCAAGGATCAGTGCCCTTTCTGCATTTGTTCCATAACAATATTAAAGATTTCCTCTGCTATCGTGTCCTGGGACCTGTCAGCGTCTATCACGTGAGAGTTCTTGAACTTCTGCGCTTCGTTCTTGTATATGTACCTTGCGACACGGAGGAATTCCTTGTTCTCGAATACCTGGGGCTTGTTCGCCCTCGTCTTAAGGCGCTCCATCGCAGCCTGGGTGTCTATGTCCATCAGGAATGTTATGTCGGGTGTCGGAAAGCTCTTGTTGAGCTCGGCAAGCCATACGGTGTCTATCCCAACCACTCCGCCGTACGCTATCGTGGAGAGTACGTACCTGTCCGTTATGACAACCTTTCCGGATTCAAGGCCCGGCTTTATCACGGAGTTGACGTGATCTATCCTGTCAGCTATGAAGAACGCCTCCATGAGAAGCGTATTCTCCATAGTGTCCTTGTTCGTACTGCTCTTCATGTTGTCCCTTGCGAACAGACCTATCGGCCCGTCAGTAGGCTCCTTTGTGAGTATGCAGCTGTAGCTCTGCGAGAGTTTTTCGA
The DNA here is from genome assembly GCA_021846635.1 of Microcaldota archaeon. Classification (GTDB taxonomy): domain Archaea; phylum Micrarchaeota; class Micrarchaeia; order Micrarchaeales; family Micrarchaeaceae; genus JAJZYW01. The sequence goes on from JAJZWO010000019.1 coordinate 628, forward strand.
ACAGGAGCCTTGCTTGGGTAGTTTTGCCTGAACCGTCAAGACCTTCGAATGCGATCAACATCAAACCACAGATAGATTACGTATAAAGGTTTAATAATTTGACATAGCAATTCAGAATGATTGAATGATACTCTCGGATTTCGACCTCCACAACGCAATAAGAGACGGCAGGATAGGGATAAAGCCGTTCAGCAAGGATACCGTGCGCGAGAACGGGATAGACTTCAGGCTCGCCCCAGAAATAGCTCACCACGTGAACCCCGGGAAGGGATTCGTGCTTGACCCGACAAGGCAGGGACACGTCGACAATGCTTACAAGGTGCAGAAGCGGGTTAAGGAGATGGTCATAGAACCCTATGAGCAGGTGCTTCTCTCTACTCATGAAAAGATAAAGATGCCGGACGACATTGTCGGGTTTGTCGAGCTAAGAAGCACATGGGCGAGGCACGGGCTGTCGATGCCCCCGACGATAATAGACGCGGGGTTCGAGGGCAACGTCACGCTTGAAGTTGTAAACAACGCCCCCTACGGGATAAAGCTGAGGCCGATGCAGGGCTTCGCGCACATAATATTCGTAAAAACTAGCAACAGGGTGAGGAAACCCTATGCCGGGAAATACCTCAACCAGTCCGGAATAAGAATCCCGAAGAAGGTATGATTACCTTCTCGAGAGGTCGCTCTCCTCCTGCAGGTTGCTGACAGACTTGCCCTGCGGCGTGCCTATCACAGAGACGAGTACTACGTCGCCTATGTTCTTTATGTTCTTGAACAGGACGCTCTTCTGCTGGAGTATCTTGCGGACCTCGTCCTTGTCGGCGTTCTTCCACTCCTCCATCAGGAGCCTGCTGACTTCGCCGTGCTCAAGGTCTACTATAGCATCACGCACCTCGCCGAGGTACTGCCCGCCGTCGCTGTATATGTCCATGTTGTAAATCTCAGACAGTTTCATTCTCTACACCTGCATTTTATATTCATTGATAAAAGTTTAAATACATATCACAATTGACGCACATCGTCGAATTGCGGAACTGCGCCTTGCGACGTTGCGCACAAAAGCTTTAAAAGAATTTATGTGGCTCTCTTAACAGATAGTATGCTTCAAACAAAGCGTGCGGTTGTGCTGGATGCAAAGCTCGAGAAGGGCCTTGAAAAGAATAGGAAGCAGTTCAACGGGGTGGTATACCTTCTGTCGAGAGGCAGGGATCTTGAGAGCGTCGTAAACATAGGCGAGCTTGAGTACGGGATAGAGAATTACAAAATCAATCCAAACGCCATTGTGATTCTCGATGAGAAATGGGCGAGGCTGGACAGGCCGGACTCGGAACTGGTGTATACGCCGGTATACGAAAACAGGGTAATGATTGATCCGGCAGGCGTAAGCTACACTTCTGACAGGAGCATGCACGGAAAGGTGTTCGACATAATCCCAAACGGCAGGGCTACTGACGCGTACGGCAAAATTTCCGAGGATGATTATGCGCCTTATCTCAATCTGCACGTCTGCAGGCCAATGACCGAGCTTGAGGAGCTGTTGCGCAGGAACTACGGAATGGTGGACGAGGATTCGATGAGGATGCTGGGAAGAAAAGAAAACGTGGTGCTGGTTATGAAAGGGGGCAACGCAGCGTATTCTGGCAGAAGCGTGTTGATGAAGGAGCGCCCGCAGATAAAGTCTGTCATGATGCGCAGGGACTAGCGCATAAGCTCGTCTATGACGTTTGATGAATTGTTTCTTATGACGGCAGCCTCTATGCTGTCCGGCCTTACCGGCACGAGAAACTTTCCGCTCTCATCCCTGTTGAACACTATTACTCCCTTGCCTGCCTCGCTGTCCAGCACGACAAGCGCCTCGGAATCCAGTATCGATATGCTGCGCAGGTTGCTGCCGTACAGCGCCTCGAGTATGCGAGTGTCGTTCCTCAGGCTGCTCTTCACCACGACGTTCTTGAATGACTTTATGCCGTCGTACAAAAGCTCTATGTCCGATTGCCTGAGTTTCGAGATTGAGGAATCGTCCCCGACTATGCACTCTAGAGTCATGCTGTTTAGCATGTTTACCGCGCAGATGAGCTCCTGGCGCACATCCTTCAGCAGTATGGCGTCGTCTGTGTATCCTGCGCGCACGTCCCTCATCGCGCCCGAATAAAGCTTCCTGATCTTCTTCTGGCTCATTCCGGAGAGCGCGCCGTCCGCGTCGATCCTGTTGACCGCGGCGGCAGCCGCCTTCTCGGCCCTTGAGAGCTCGGCCTTGCTCTTTATCGCGTCTTCCAGGCCACCTATCTTTTCTATCGTAGATGATGAGCGTTCAAGCAGTGTGCCGAGCCTGGAATATAGGATTGGGACAGCCGAGTGCGGCGATTCGGATCTCTGCAGCGCTGACCTTTTTGAGGAATATAGCGCATGTATTGAGCTGCTCGTCGGAAAGTAAAATTGCCCCTCGCGCCTTACCAGGCCCGCATCCTCAAGGCACAAAAGCGCCAGCCTGAGCTTCTGCTCTACTATGTTGGTGCGCATCGATATGCCGGGCACCGTGTCGCTCGAGCCTATGCTGCACAGGTATGACAGCGCAGTGGTCTCGTTGGGCGTCAGTTCGCTTACCGAAACCAAAGCCTTCGACGCAGCGTATTTGAATTTCATAGTGAAATTGACCTGCCGTATTTCATATTTGTGAGTAAATATTTAACACCAGCGGTGCACCCGCTGGCTGCTGCGCTAAGCGTGTGAAGCGTGCCGCGCGGCGCATTGGCTGCTGTAGAAACAGGTTGTTTTCAGGCCTTCTCGAGATGCCTTGCAGGCACTATGAGCGTCTTTGTAGCGGCCATCATCCTCAGCTTTACAACGTAAGCCGAGCCGCGCTTTTCCTCTACCACTCCGACTCTGCCGCGGTATCTTGGGTGGGGTATGTCGTTGAAGCCCCCCTTCGGGACTATGGCTACGCGCTCTCCTACCTCGAAGTTCTTTATAAGATCCCTTACCCTGAGCTTTGAGGGCTTGTGGTGCCTGGCAAGATTTCTTGACCTTTTTGAAAATAAACCCCTAGATTTCTTTGTCATCAGAATCCCTCTGCAGATGCAGTATAGATTATGAGATACATAATATATATATACCTTCTTAATATTATCTTTATGTCGTGGTGCTGATTATGGCTAAATCCCAAAAACCCCAGAAACCTCAAAGGTCAAAGGCTCATTACCTGAACGTCAAGCTGCACCCCACATACAAGGTACAGAACATAGTGGCCAGCGCCGCTCTTAACGTAGACCTGGACCTCTACGGCCTCGCAAAGCTGTCAAGGGACATAGACTACGAGCCTGAGCAGTTCCCAGGAGCCATACTGAAGATATTTGAGCCCAAGGCTGCTCTCCTTCTTTTCAAGAACGGCAAGATAATATGCACCGGCGCGAGGACGGAAACTGACGTCAAGAGGGCTGTAGAGCAGGCGATAGAGCTTGTAAAGAAGTACAATGACGGCCAGGCAAAGGGCAAGAAAAAGTGAATAGCAAGATAAAAGGATGCAACAGGGACCTTTTTATAAGTAGTTGTATGAATGATATAACGCTTGGATGCGTATTTTGTAAGAACCTATTCTCATCCACCCAGGGGCGTATGCCTTGTGCATACGCCCCACCAACCACCCAACTTTTCCTCATGCAGCCAGTAATAAGGCAAGAGCGCAGCTGCGGGGGGGCGAGTGGCCTGCAGGCACATGGCAGTGCTTTCAGCAAGGTTTAAATATTTTAACCGAACAATAACCTAATCCCGTTTTCTTTCAGGGAGAGATTAAGCAAGGCAAGGATAGTTTATGGGAAACAAATTTGCAAGCTTTGAGCATTTGCTGCTTCCCGAGGAGCGGCTGGTTTACAGCACTGAGGTATTGGGAGGAGTCGCAAAGAACAGAGCCATAGCTCTTACCAACCGCAGGTTCATAATGGTTGAGGACGGATTCAAGAGCAACTACACCTCAATATTCTATTCTGATATAACGGATGTATCTGCCGAGAAGAGGATCAGAAGGCTTGAGATAATGTTGCGCGCCAGCGGAATCGATGAGCCGGTGTCCTTCGCGTTAAGGGACATGGACAACGCCGCGGAGGTGTGCGAGAAGATAAATATGCACATACGTGCCATAAGGAGCAAGGCCGACGCACAAAGCACGAGGCAGATGTGGGAGCGCGGCGCGGGCTATTCTACTGAGGCACAGCTTTATACCGTACGGCAGAAAGAGAATGTTTACATAGGGCTCTCTGAGATGAAAACGCTGGTGAGGCGCGAGGCTGCCCAGCCCGTAATCATTGAAGAGCAGAGCGGCAAGGGCAAAATGGTAAAGACTTACTTCAGCAGCATAGGCAAGATGAGCACGCTTGCAGGGGGAAAGGTGATAGTTCTTGCAAAGGGGGCTGGAGGCGTCACTTTATCCTATGTGCTGAAAGGGATAAAGAAGGGCATGCCGGTGCTCATTGATATGGCCAGGGGCTCAATGAACGGCTTTGTTTTGGTATATCCGGGAAGGAAAGCGAGAAATGACGGGGCAGTGGACCTTGGCGGCTACAGGATAGCGGCGCACACGGGCACGTTCAGCTACAACTTCTCTGACGGCAGCCTGAACGGCACTGTTGCAATAGGCGGAAGCGGCAGGAGCAAGACTCTCGACCAGAACAGCCTCAAGATATTCAGCCACAGGAGGGTAAGGGAGGGCTTCAACGGCCTCAACTAGAAAACGCCGAACAGCTTTTTCTTTCCATCAAGGGCTGCGAACTTCTGTATCATTTCCTTTTGCTCCTTTGTCATCCTCTTCGGTATGTCGACCTTTAGCTTCAGTATCTCGTTGCCTGCGCCGTTGGAGTATGGCACTCCAAGGCCCTTGAGCACGATGTTCTCCCCTGGCTGCTGCAGCTCCTTGATCTTCACTTCTGCGGTGCCCGTAAGAGTCGGCACGGTTATCGCTCCCCCCAGGAGGAATACGTAGAACGGCACATGCACCTCTGTCACTATGTCGTAGCCCTTCCGCTTGAAGGTCTTGTCCTGCTCTACAGCTATGTCTATGTAGAGGTCGCCTGGCCTGTCGCGCCCGTAATCGCCCATGCCGCGCAATCTCAGCCTGGTCCCGTTGTCCACACCTTTCGGTATCGACACTTCAAGGGAGTTGTCTGCAACTTTCTTGCCTGTGCCTCCGCAGCTTCTGCAGGGTTTTTCTGGGACTGCGCCCTTGCCGCCGCAGGTAGGGCACGCGGATACCGTCTGTATTATGCCGAACATGGACCTTCGTGTGGTAGAGACCTGGCCAGAGCCGTTGCAGGCGGTGCACTTGACTATGCGGCCTCCCTCAGATCCGGTCCCATTGCACGAGGGGCATTTGACTACGTGGCGGACGCGTATTGATTTCTTTGTGCCGAGAACAGCATCCTTCAGGCTTATCCTCGCCTCTGCAAGTATGTCGTTGCCGACGTCAGCGCCGCGCTGCTGCGCGCTGCTGAATCCAAACAGGTTGTCGAATATGCTGCCTCCGAACTGTGTGCCTCCGAAGTCTATTCCCATGTCGCGGAATATCTTCTCGAAGTCGAATCCCCTGAATATGTCCTGCTCGGTATACCTCTGGTTGAATCCCTCCGGCCCGAAAGCGTCGTACTGCCTCTTCTTCTCCGGATCGCTTAGGACTGCGTACGCCTCGTTTATCTCCTTGAATTTCTCCTCGGCCTCCTTCGACTTGTTAACGTCGGGGTGGAACTTGAGCGCAAGCTGCCTGTACGCTTTCTTGATCTCGTCGGCACTCGCTTCCTTCTTTACTCCGAGAACCTCGTAGAAATCCTTAGCCATCTGGTCACTTCTTTACCTTGAAATCGGCGTCTGTGGCGCCGCCCTCGCCATCGCCCGGAGCTGCACCCTCCGAAGCATCAGGCCCCTGCCCATCGCCGCCTCCTGGACCCGGAGCCTCCTGGCCAGGCTGCCCTTTGTACATAGAGGATCCTATCTCCTGAAGCGCCTTGGAAAGGTCGTCGCTCTTGGCCTTTATCTGATCTACGTCCTCAGACTTTATCGCCTCCTGAAGCGCGTCCTTGGCCGAGTTGACCTTGTCCATCACCTCCTTCGGCACCTTTGAGCCGTATTCCTCGGCAGAGCGTTCGGCGCTGTATATGAGGGACTCGGCGCTGTTCCTCGCTTCTATTAGCGCGCGCACCTTCTTGTCCTCCTCCTCGAAACGCTTGGCCTCGTCTATCTTCTTGTCTATCTCGTCCTTGTTCATCTTGTGCGGCGCTACTATGTCCATCTTCTGCTCCCTTCCTGTAGCGGTGTCCTTTGCGCCGACGTGCAGTATGCCGTTAGAATCGATGTCGAAAGTAACCTCTATCTTGGGCATGCCTCTCGGAGCGGGTGGTATTCCGGTAAGCTGGAACCTGCCCAGGTCTATGTTGTCCTTGGCTAGCGGGCGCTCTCCCTGTACGACGTGTATGTCTACTTGTGTCTGGTTGGTCTCAGCGGTGGTGAATATCTGCGATTTCTTCACGGGTATGGTGGTGTTCCTTTCTATGAGCGGCGTAGCCACCCCTCCAAGGGTCTCTATTCCAAGAGTAAGAGGCGTGACGTCAAGCAGCACAAGGTCCTTCACCTCTCCAGTGAGAACGCCTCCCTGTATCGCTGCGCCGAGCGCCACCGCTTCCATTGGGTCAACGCCGCGCTCTATCTTCTTGCCTATGAAGCTTTCTACGTAGCGCTGCACTATGGGCATCCTTGTCGGCCCTCCGACCATTATCACCTTGTCGATGTTGTTTGGCTCCAACTTTGCATCCTTTATCGCCTGCATTATCGTCTTGGTAGACTTCTCTATTATCGGCAGCACCAGGCTCTCCAGCTTTGCCCTTGTGAGCGTGTAAGTGAAGTGCACCGGGTTGCCAGACTTGTCCTGGGCGAGGAATGGCAGGTTTATCTCGCTTGATACTACGGTTGAAAGCTCTATCTTCGCCTTCTCGGCTGCCTCGCGCATACGCTGCATCGCCTGCGAGTTGCCCTTGATGTCTATTCCAGAGGATTTAAGGAACTCCGACTTGAGGAAGTCTATCAGCGAGTTGTCCATGTCTGTTCCGCCGAGCTGCGTGTCGCCGCTTGTCGACTTGACCTCGAAGACGCCGTTGCCGAACTCCATTATGGTGACGTCGAGGGTTCCGCCTCCCAGGTCGTACACCATTATCTTCATGTCCTTTGAGGACTGCTTGTCTATTCCGAACGCGAGGCACGCTGCCGTAGGCTCGTTGACCAGCCTGACAACATCAAGTCCTGCTATTGCTCCTGCATCCTTTGTAGCCTGGCGCTGGTTGTCGTCGAAGTATGCTGGCACTGTTATGACTGCCTTCTTGACCTCCTCGCCGAGGAAGGCTTCCGCATCCGCCTTTATCTTCTGGAGAAGTATGGCAGAGAGATCCTGTGGGGAATACTCCTTGCCCAGCACCTTGTACTTGTAGTCTGTGCCCATCTTCCTCTTGAAAGCGTACACCGTTCCATCGGGATTTGCGACAGCCTGCCTCCTTGCAGGCTCGCCTACCAGCCTCTGCCCGTCCTTGGTAAATGCGACAAAGCTCGGAAATGCCTTTCCGTACATTGAGGTTCCCTCGCTGCTCGGTATTATCACAGGGCGACCGCCTTCCAGCACAGCCGCGGCAGAGTTCGAAGTTCCGAGATCTATTCCTATTATTTTCATTCATAACACCTTTTTAACGCAATTTTCATATCCTGCTTAGCTTTCTTTTGCCTCTTTGACGTTTTCGGCGGGCTTTTGCGCCGCCACTATCACAGAAGCGGGGCGCAGCATTATGCCGCAGAAAGTGTAGCCCTTCCTCACAACCTCGAGTATGCTTCCCTCGGTCTTGTCGGACTCTTTCGTCTGCATTATCTCGTGGACGTACGGGTCGTAGCTTCCATCCGTCTTTATTTCGGAGAGCCCTTCCTTCCTCAGCATTTCCGTAAGGTTTGCATAGAGCATCTCTATGCCCTTGGTGAGCTTCTTGTCCTCCGACTTTGATGCTGCTATGAGGGTAAGCTCGAACTCGTCGAGTATGCCAAGCAGCGGGCGAATCGCCTCTGCTTTTCCTTCGAGGCGTGAACGCTGAATGTCGGTAGAGGTGCGTTTCTTGTAGTTGTCAAACTCGGCAGCAAGGCGCAGCATGCGCTCCCTGAGCTCCTGAGCCTCAGTTTCAGGCTTGGCTTTTTCCTGCTTGCCGAGCTCTTTGCCAGGCTCCCCGCCAGCCGCACCGGCATCCTGCTTCTTCTCCTTCTCCTCAATATTATTGTTGCCGTTCTCAGCCATTAGCAAACCGCCTCATTCTATCTTTACGTCCTTGTAGTTGAGGTCTATCGCCTCCCTGTTCCGTTTCACCCTTCCGCTGGGAGAATTCATCATCCTGTCAAACTCCCGCGCCATGTCTAGCATGCGGTGCATCTCGCGCTCTATGTCGTATTCTATCTCCTCTATCGCTCTCGAAAGCTCCGGCGCCCTGAGGTAGTACTTCCTCCCGCGCTTGACCACAAGCCCCGCCTCTATGAACCTGTTTAGATGGTATATTATAGTGCTCCTGGCGACATTCTGGTCGACCCTTATTTCAGAGCTTGAGATGCCCTTCGCACCGCGCCGCCAGTATTCTGATGTGAACATGCGCAGTATGTCGAGGTCTATGCTGTCCCCGGCAGTATCCCCTGAAAACCCAAACGCCTCGCACATCCACCTTATTATGCTGTCAGGGTCGTTGTTCGCCGGCATCTCTATGTTCTTTATCACTATCTTCTTCATTGCGTCTCACCGTTGCATAGGATGCATACCTATTATGATTGAATAGATTTATATATTTTATGTTTTATATTAATATTAGTTGATATGTCAAATAAATATTGACAAATAGGTGAGACGATGGAAGAAAAGAACGAAAACGAGAAGAAGGCTGGAAGGAGCTTGGTCACTCCTATAGACTTTGATTTTATGGCGGATTTCTTCGATCCGTTCAGGCTGGCCAGGCGCAGCGCAAGGCTTCTGCAGAACTTTTCAGACAGGGGAACACTGCTGCCCAACGTAGACATGGTAGACAACGGCGATTCATTCACCGTGTTGGTCGACATGCCGGGAGTTGACAAGAAGGACATAAAGCTCAAGGTTAGCGAGGAGGCGCTTGAGCTGAGCGCTGAGAGGAACGAGGAGAAGGAAAGGAAGGAGGGCAGTTACTACGCCAAGGAGAGGTCTTCGTCCGGGTACTACAGGATGATAAGGTTCCCTGAACAGGTAAAGGCAGACAGCGCCAAGGCGAAGATGAACAACGGGACTCTTTCTGTTGAAGTGAAAAAGGTGAAGGAGTCGCGCGGCAAGGAGGTAAAGATAGACTGAGGGCTTTTTGCCCCGGCCTTATCTTTGGTAAGCTGGTTTTGACGTCTGTAAGTTTTCTCTTGGCGCAGAATTTTTCTTCTATTTCTAATATCATATTAGATAATTCCACAAAATATATTTAAATCTTAAAATTCAAATTAGTTATTAGGGGGAGAGAAATGACTAGTGGGGTCATGGAGCAAATCCAGAGAAAGGGGAAGACAGAGAAAATACGCGAAGCGGCAGAAAGGGCAATGGACACCATAGAGCGCAAAGAGCTCGAGGAGCTGTACAAGGCTGCGGGAATAACGGATGAGAACGGGGCAGTCGAAGCAGCGATAAAGATGGTCCTGACAGAGGAGCTCGCCGCGAGGATACAAAAAAGCAAAAAAATCGCAAAACAAAACGATATGAGCTTCGGTAGTGCCGCAATATTCATGGCGGAGGAAGCATAAGGACTAGAAAAGCCCAGTAAGCGCTTGGGCGGAGAGACCCTTGATATCTTAGGCCTCTCCCGCTCAACAGCGCATCCTAAAATTTTATTATTGCTGGAAGCCTTGGCGAGGCGTGCCTCGGTAAATGCATGCCATGGCTGCGAAGGTGTCAAGATTTAAATATC
>JAJZWO010000020.1 GCA_021846635.1 Microcaldota archaeon
CTGCTCGCTCTTCTCGGCAATCGTTTCGAGCTGCTTCCTTATGCTTATAAGTTCGTCATCAATTGATTTTTTTGATGCCAACCGTACCACTCCTGATATCCGCATGACCCTTGCATGACGCGCACCAAGCACATTCACGCAACAATCATGAATCAATCATGAATTATTCTGAAGAATAACATATTTAAACCTTGCTTTGCGGCGAGATTGCAGATAAAATAGCGGAATTAAAGCACCGCCGCAAATCTGACGACGGAAAAACCCATGGAGAGGAAACGCGATGGGCATTGCACAGGATCTGCCATGCGCGATGCGAGGCATTGGCACTGCAACAAATATAAGCGTTGTCTATCTAAATAGCTATGCTGTGCAGGGCTGCGGCTTCGAGAATAAAGCTGCACGTGCACTGCTCTGGAGGATTTTGATGCAGTACGTCTATATAGACAGGGAGAGGGCCGGCAAGCTGAAGGGCGACGCCAAAGCGGTATCAAGGATAGAGAAGCTCTGCGGCTGCAAGATAACGTTCGAAGAGAACGGCAGCATATCGGTAAGCGGGGACGCTTACGGCGAATTCAACGCGCGCAACATAATATACGCCTATGGCTGCGGCTTCGGCGAGAAACATGCCGAGCTCCTAGCAAAGGATGACTACTACTCCGATTACATCGACATAAAAGGCCTCGGCAGCCCCAAGAGGATAAGGGACGTGAAGGCGAGAGTCATAGGCACCAACGGCAAGAGCAAGAAATACATAGAGGGAGTAAGCGGCGCGCTGGTAAGCATTAGGGAGGATGTGATAGGCATAATAGGCAGCGTCGAGAGCATAGACGAAGCCAAAGCGGCCATAATGACGCTTGTAGAGGGAGGCACGCACAAGCTAGCGTACCTCAGGATGGAGGCGGCGCACAGGAAACACAAGGCCGAAAGGCTTGTCATGAGATGATTTGATGGCAGAAAGGAAAGCAGACGAGATGTTCAAGGAGTTCAGGGAGCATTCGGTAGCGGATTTCTTCAAGAAGAACAAGCAGATGCTTGGTTATTCCAGCCTGGGCAGGGCGCTTGTCACCGTAGTGCACGAGTATGTGACAAATTCACTTGATGCGTGCGAGGAAGCCGGAATACTGCCGGACATTGCCATAACGATATCGAAGGTAAACGAGAGCAGGTATTATGTGAGGGTGGCGGACAACGGCCCTGGGATACCGAAGAACTACGTCGGCAAGGTCTTCGGTAAGATACTTGCAGGGACCAAATTTCACAGGAACATGCAGCAGCGCGGACAGCAGGGGATAGGCGCCGCAGGGTGCACGCTCTTCTCGCAGGTGACTACCGGGAGGCCGGTTACGGTAACAAGCGTCACCGCAAACTCATCCTACAAGTGCAACGTTGGAATAGACACCGTGAACAACAAGCCGATAGTCACAAACGTCGAAGACATTCCAGGGAGCGAGCAGCATGGCACTTCCATCGAGGGGGAGTTTGCAGACGTAAAATATGACACCGGGGAGCACAGCGCTTATGAATACATAAGAAGGACAGCGCTCTCAAACCCCCACGTCAAGGTAACGTTTACAGATCCTTCTGGGAAGGAGACTGTTTTTCTTAGGGCAGTGGAATCCATACCTGTAAAGCCGAAGGTCTCAAAGCTGCACCCGCTTGGGCTGACGGTGAACGATCTTATCGAGATGGCGCACACCAGCGCCGAGAGGAAGCTCTCCTCATTCATGACTGAGAATTTTGCGAGGTTTAGCTCTGCAAAGGTGAAGGAGATTGCGGAGGTTGTGAAAGACGTCGATATGGACATGCAGCCTTCAAAGCTTGCATGGAATGATGCCGAGAAACTTATAACGGCGTTTAAAACTGTCAAGTGGATAGCTCCGGAGTCGGACAACGTCGTGCCGATAGGCAAGGAAAGGATAGAGTACGCGGTAAAGAACATACTGGATCCGGAGTACATGAGTGTTGTCGAGAGGAAGCCAAAGGTGTTCCGCGGGGGCATACCGTTCATAGTGGAAGCGGCGGTCAGCTTTGGAGGCGGCTCCGGGCGCAAGTTGTCTGGAGACGAATACACAGGAAACATACTTCGTTTCGCCAACAGGGTTCCCCTGCTCTTCGACACGGGCAACTGCGCCATCACCACCGCTGTCAGGGACGTGCAGTGGAAGAGGTACGGGATAGACATGGACAACCAGCCGGTAAGCGTGCTTGTCAACGTGTCATCCGTTTACATACCGTACTCTGGCGTTGGAAAGGAGGCGATAGCGCAGGAGGAAGAGATAATAGAGGAAATAAAGCTGGCCGTCATGGATGCCGCGAGGGGCGTCCAGAGATACATAAGCGGCAAGCAGCAGATAAACTATGACAAGTCAAGGTACAGGACAGTGATGAAATACACTTCGCAGCTGGCTAAGGACCTGAGCGCCCTTACTGGGGTGCCGCAGGAGAAGATACAGGAAGACCTTGAAAAGATAGTGGCAAAGCACTACCCAAAGGTTAAGACAAGCGGCGATGAAGAGGAGCAGGAGGGTTAGAGTACTATCTCGGACGGGTTGTCCGCGCTTATCAGTATAATCATTCCAGAATCTATATACATGCGCAGCTTATCCGCCTCGGGAGTGTAAAGCCTTGAAAGCTTGTCCCTGAACTCCTCTAGTTTTTCTGCATTGAGGAATGCTATGAACGTCTTGGAGCCAACGGCTGGCTGTATTGAGGTGAACTTGCTTGTGTTTGAATATATCACAACTCTGCCCCGCTCGCCGTGCAGCGTGATAATCATGTCGGCGCTGTCGCTCGCGTCAAGGTCGGTGAACAGGTACCCGTGGGTCACAAGGTAAACTCTAAGCTTCTTGAACGTGGCAAGGTACTCTATGTCATGGCCGCTCTTCTCCATCCACTGCTTAGGCGCGTAAAGATCGTCTGCGGATTCTACCATCTTCGCGTTTGAGAGCTGGTCTATCAGTATGTTAACATTGTTGAACGTCAGATTTACGGGCAGGCTCCCGTACCTGATCGAGGAGGAGATGGCAGAGCGCACCTCATCCCTTGAGAGGGGCATGTATCTCCACTTGTATTTTAGGTTGAGCTTGTCAAATGCTGATATGACCTCTGCCGGATTAAGCTTTATTGGAGTCTTCTCTGTTTTCTGCGGCCCAGGAACGTCTATGTAGAATTCGTCCCTGTCAGGGGCCTTGACCACAGTGACTAGCACAAGCACAACCACTGCGACTATGGCAAGCACTATGTACTTGCTGCTTATAGTTATGCTTATCGGCTTGTTTACCACTACGTAGTGGAAGTTCGACGAAAGCATGGATATGTTGAAGCCAAGGTTGCCGTAAATCTCTGGAGCGCCCTTAGGCAGCGCATAGTATAGCGTGCCATTGGTTATCGTACCGTTCTGCGGGTATAGTGAATTTACCCTTATAGTATATGGTATTCCGTTGAGCGGCACCCCCGCCGAGTAGAGGCGCAGCTTATACTCGCCTGTGGAGAAATTGGCCGAAACTACCGATATTGATACAGGCGGTATGTAGAACAGCCCCGAAGCGTATACTGCGTTGGAGAAGCTCTCAAGCGATAGTATGTATCCGCCCGGAGGAAGGCTGAAGGCCACATGCTTGTAGAACGTGAAATTGCCGCTCTGCGAGGAGAACGGCAGGGTTATCGACTCAACCTTAGACATGTTGAGCGTGTAGACCTCAAGGTGCGGCTCAAGCGGTATCGGGGCTGATGAATGCGTGAATATGCTGAATTCGCCCTCTGTCGTATACCCGGGAGCTATCGAGGTAGGCACTGATACGGTGCCGTTTATCGAGTAATCAGGCCTGAAATACCGGTATATGTATATGCTGCCAGGCGATTTTGTGTAATTGTAGTCGTTGTATGCAACAACGCGCCCATACCCAGAATCAAGCGTTGATATCGAGCTCTCGCCGGAATACGGATATGTGTAGTTGTCCATAACCAGGCCGACGCTGCCCGAAGACTGATTTATCTCTATGCTGGAGTTAGAAAACCCGTATGCAAACTTTGGCATCCAGAACAGGGATGACGACGCGTGCGCCACGTCAGAAGCCTCGGAGGATACGTTCTTCCATGAGTCTGGATAGTTTGAGAATGCGACTATCGAGCCGTTTGATACGTTTTCATAGCTTATTGGGCCGTACATTGCGCCGTTGTCAAATGAGAACGTTGGGCTGTCGAAATAGTAGTCGCCTTTGGCGGAGGTGCTTATTGGGGAAGTGAGGAGATATGAGGGCAGGTTGCTGCTAGGTGTCTCTATCGAGCCGGCTATAAGCGAGTTGGAAAAGTTCTTGCCTATGTAGATTATGGAGGTTCCCTTGTTCAGCAGCGCCTGTATCACGCTCAGGTTTGAGCCAGGTATGTCCTGCAGCAGCTGCGAAGGGATAAGCCCGCTAGGCACTATGAGTATGGAGTTTCCAGTTATGGAAAGCACGGACCCTATTGAGACGTTGCCGAAGTTTGTCGAGTTTATTAGCCCATAGCTGGAGAGCGATGACTCAAGATCCTGGACGAAAGTGTAGACGTTGCCGCAGTTTATGCACTCGTTCTGGACCTCTAGCACATAGATGTCTCTCGGCGGGGGCCTTGAATACAGGCTCGCATTCATGTATATGCGCGAGAGGTTGGTCTGCGTATACCCGATGCCTACATATGGTGCGATCGAGCTTCCGGACGAATAGAACAGCGCCTGCTGGGACACTACGCTGTACAGCAATGTTGTGGGGAGCGGCGGTGCGGCGTGGCTGGTTACAGATTTTATCGAGCTAAGGTCGCTCTTCAGCGTTATCGACAGGTACGCTATGCCCAATGCCGCGATAATGAAAACTGCAAGCGCGGCAGCAATGTAAAACTTGTACTTTTTCTTCATCGACACGCTACCTACCCGTTCTCACCCTGCTTCTTGCCGCTGAATATTTTTATGAACATCTTTGTCAAGAAGTTGCTGTCTTTCCGCCCTATCTTCTGCTTTATGTCGTATATGCGTATGTACCTAAGGCGCTTGTTTATCCTAACATAGTATTTTCCCGTTGCCGTACTATCCCCTCAGCTCTATGTACCCGAGCGAGACCATCTTGTTGAGCATCTGCTCGATTCTCGTGGGGCTCGCCTTGTAGGATTTTGCAAATTCGTTTATGTCTATTGCGCCGTCATGAGACTCTATCCACTCCTCAAGCATAACCATGAGCGACTCGTCAGAATAGCTCTCTAGCTGTGAGAGCCTAGACTTGAGCTCCTGGTTCTCGGAGCTGAGCTGGGCTGCCTGCACAGTCAGGTTCCTGTTAGAGGCGGTAAGCTCTATGTTCAGGCGCTTTATCTCGCGCTGCTCGTTTAGAAGAGCGCTGTAATTGTTGAAAAGCGTGCTGTAGCTCTGTGAGAGCGACCCGAGAACGTCCTCTATAGAGGAATCGATAAGCTGGAAGATCCCGGAGCCGTCAGGCTGGTACTGGTCCGATATGAGCGAAAGCACGCTGGCCAGGCTCTTCACGATGTACAGCTTCCGCATCTTGGGGCTCGAGTCCTTTGCTATTGAGTATTGGACGTCTATGCCGTCGCGCGCCAGCGTTACTATGAAGAATAGGAACGGGCGCTTCTGTATGTCGCGGCTCTCAACCCTTGCTATGGACAGGCTGGAAGCCGACTCCTTTATGTAGAATATCTGCAGCGATGAGAGGCGCGTAGATATGCTATCGAACGTCCCTATAAGCGTCCCGTTAATGTGGAAACCGTCTACGTCTGGTTCTATGAAGCCGGTAGTTTCTTCAGCCATTTCAAAGTTCACCGATTTGATTTCCGATTGATGCGTTGCCTGCCTTTTTGGGCTTAAGTTTGCATAAGGCAGCATGCGGGCTCGCTCGTGCAATGCCCATGTTATTTATCCCGTCATTCATGTTTATATCCCTTTGTTTTTGTCGCCTTACCAACGATGCCCGTCCTTCTCCCATGGGAGCTTGCGGCAGCGCTGCCAGCAGCAGTATCGTGTTTCTGCTTCCCTGCTTCAGACCCGGTTTCGAGAGCCGGCATGTAGCTGACAAGCGACAGGAGGTACAGGAATACAACTATGCCAATGCCGTAAAACAGCGAATACAGGTTGAATTCAGACAGGATGAAAAGAGCCGCAGCAAATACCACCCCAAGCCCTATATAGAGGGAACGCTTCCTCTCGAAAGACTTCCTCTGCTTGTAGTATTTTGGGAAGTCCTCCTTGCATACCACCAGCCTGAATCCCTTCTCGTTCCTTGTGACGTTGCGCTTGAACCACCTTATTGATGAGAGTATGTAGTCGTTCCTGACCTCAATGCCTGCGATCCTTTTTCCACAAATTATGCAAGCTTCCTCCATCTCAAGCCCCGTCGAAATCCAATATGGCGTCGTACACCCTGCCTATCTCGCTGTTTACCCTCTGCTCGTCTATCGCATTGAGCGCCTGCTCTATCGAGAGGTCGCTAAGGCCTATCCTGCGCAGCACGTTTGAAACCGCGTCTCGCTCCAGTCCGGACTTCTCGAGCATCGATATGAACGAGAGCAGGTTGATGTGCCTGTGGCTCTTCTCCATGCTAGCTATTATTGATGTAATGCCCTTCTCGCTTACGCCAAATGTTATGAGTATCCTGCGCAGCTCCTGCCTGCTCAGCGTGAACGTGTCCTGGTTAGGCATTCCTCACACCAGCCTTTGCTATTATCCTCGTTATTATCGAGTCCTCTATGCTCATGCTCTTCAGGAGCAGGACTATGTCTGAAGCATCTACCCCGTTCTGGAAAAGAATGTTTATGAAGTCAAGCATCTTCAGGCTCCTGCCTGCTTCGTCCATGGAGGAGAATATGCTGTCTATGCCCTCAGCCGAGACGTTGTACTCTATGAGCTTGTTCCTGAGCTCCTCCCTCTCGAACTGGTAATCCCTCTGTATCACGTTTGAGGCGAGCTCCGACTCGCTCATCGCACCCTCCATGTTGACGGTGTACACGTAAAGCGGCGTTTCGCCCTGTATCTTCTCGAGAATGAACGTCTGCGGGAACCTGAGCGCAGTCTGGAACGCCATCTCGACTGCCGCCTGCCCAACGCCGAAGTTGCTTATCTCCTCGCGTATGAAATTGGAGAAGTTTATCGTACCCTGTATGTAGTTGAGGAATTTCTCGAACTTTATTCGCAGTATGAATGTGGTGCCGACGTTTGAGAATATCGCCTCGTTTATGTCGGTAGGGTTCTGCGACGCAACTATGAGTCCGAACTGGTACTTCCTTCCCTCCCTGACTATCGTTATGGCATCGCTTCTGTCATCGCTGGCTATCTTCCATGCCTCGTCGAGCACAACAAGGGTCTTGAGGCCCTTGTTCTCGCTCCAGCCCTCGAATCGCATCTTCTCCTTCAAGGTCTGCAGTATGAACAGCGATGCGAGGCCCCTGAACTTCTCGTCAGGAAGCCCGGACAGGTCTATGTCCACCAGCCCCGATTCGGAGAGCTTGCCGAGGTCTATAGTGCTCTTCCGTGCGAAGAAGTCCTCGCCCTCCCTGGCGAACTGCCTGAGCCTGTATATGGTGTTCTCAAGCTCGGCAGGGTATTCATAGGTGCCGTCCTGCAGCTTCTCCTCCAGAAGCGCTATAACATCCTTTAGCGTTGGGGATTCCTTCCCTTTCTCAGGAGGCTCTGAGACTACGAACCCGAGGTTTGTGTATGCCTGCTCTATCGCTTCGCTCGTAAGACGCCTTTGCTCGGCGAACTGCGATATGTCGGTCAGTATCTCGAATGATGTCATTATCTGCTTGACCCTGTCCAGCGGCTTCATGCCAGAGAGGTCCATTATGTTTAGGTAGTCGCCCTTGCCCAGGGCTATCACCTTCCCGCCGCTCTGCTTTACCCACGCCTTGTACTCCCCAGCCCAGTCTATTATCACAGCGTTGGAATTCCACACGTAGCTTGCGCGTATGAGGAACGTCTTTACGAAGTAGCTCTTTCCTGAGCCTGTTATTCCTACTATCGCTATGTGCGGGTTGGTGAGGTTTGTGAATGACCACGAGAACGGGACCTGGAACACCTTTGTAGTGCCTATGTATATTGACTTTAGCACGTCGCCGACCAGTATGCTGGCAGGGGGCTCCGGAGGCCTAGAAAGGAATGACCTCTTCGCTATATCGTTGCTCATCAGGTTCTGAAGCTTCAGTATGCTCATTCTATCAACTCATCCCTGCCTGTCGAATTCCGAGGCTATCGACGCCTCGGTCAGCGGCACGGCAAAATTAAACTTGAATATCGTGTAGAGCTCGCGGCCGACTATCCTCGACATCTGGAGGTCGAGCACGCTCAGCGACACCTGAAGCTCGCGAAGCTGTTCGGAGAGCAGGTCCACGGCTGCCTTCTCGCTTACTCCCACTGCGGTAGTCTCGACGTACATTAGCGACGCTATGGGCTTCTCGCCCTGGGCGATCCTGTCTATCTGCGTCTGAAACATCCTTATCTTCCTTTGTATGTCAGTAATTGCCATCTCGTTGCTTGAATTGCTTTGCATCAGCCTCGAGAGCTGGTACTCCTGATAGGAGCGCTTGCCCTCCAGCTCATCCCTTACCTTCTGCACCTCCCTTCCTGCGGATATGATGTGAAACTTGAATGGGAACTTTATGTTCATAACGGTGCGCTCCCACCGCTCCGGAGCGTCAGCCATCTGCTGGTCCTCATCCTCGCCTATCGACTCCTGCTTGAACCTGTATGCAAATACGTTTCCTGTAAGGTAGCCAGTGGCGTAGAATAGCCCGTTGACGTTCTTCACTATCGCATCCTGCGATTTGGGGACATGATACCCCTTTGCCGGCTCTACCGATATGCCGAGCAGCTTCATCGCCGCTGGGTACAGTATCGAATCAGCCCAGTTCATCCCGGCGACGAGGGCGAGCGCGATTATAGCGAATATTATGGCGAGAAGATATAGGATGCCGTGGCCGACCGTATTTGCAGTTGCTATCACCACGAATATTATAAACAGGGAAAACATCAGATACCCTATACCAAGCTCATCCATTCATATTACCTCTTCGCGCATCTCAGCGTTCATGTGTTCGCTCACTGTAGCGGTTGGAATTACGTATTCCGGATCTATGAAGCTCTTCAGCTGGTCACCTGTTATGAATGTGGGCGATATCCCGAATATTGTGCCCACTCCGGCTATTATCTCCCGGGCGCGCTGCTGCGCCGCGCTCACCGCTTCGAACTCCTTTGAGCCCATCGCGGATATGCTGGCGTAGGTTATCAGCTCCAGCGACTGCGTCTTTGATGCGTTGTCAAGCATGCGCTTCCACATCGCCGTGCCGCCCTTTGACCGCTCTATTGCTGCCTGGTCAGAGTTGGCTTCCATTGCCTGCGCCTCTGATGCCTCGCTCTTGTTTATCATGTCGCGCACCTGCTGCAGGTAGGTGTCCTTATTCATAAGCGAGAGCTGGACTGAGTACCGTATCGGGTCCCTGTTGAGCCCGACCATTGAACTCACTTGTTTAGAGAACTGGAGCGCCTCCTCCGGGTTCATTTCAGTAGCCGATTTGTAGAGGGGTATGCGCACGTACACGGTCGCTATGAAATCCTCGCCCTCCCGCCTGAGTATTGAATCCGCAGATGGCGATATCCAGTACGGCTCCTCCTTGCTTAGCACAACGTGCTTTCCCGGATGCTTGAGCATGTGCCCTATTATCTGAGAGTAGTGCCTCGATGAGAATGCGAGGACGTCGAATCCCAGGGAGAGTATGAGCAGCACGAGCTTGCCGTATACTGTTACTATGCTTGCGGGCATTGCTTCTGCGAGCACCAGAAAGACGGCGGAAACCAGTATAAGCCCCAGGAAGAGGGGCATGCTCTTGTCCATTGCAATCATCCATGCGCGCAGGTTAGCTTATCTTAAAGCCTCAACCTCATTTTGTCTTGAAAGTTTATATACTTATTCAAAATCAAAGCTCTCATATGAAACCGCGCACCTTCCCCATGCTCTTTGTCGCTCCTCCTATGAACGCTGAGAACTGCTGTATGAAGACGTACGAAAGTGCAGATATCAGTGCTGGATAGAATAGTATCATGAGCCAGAAGGAGCTCATTGCGCTCTCGACGCTGCTTAAGTCAGTTACGATAGGCGAGGTGGGGCTGAGCGCGTTGTTTATCGCGTTGCTGCCCGAGCCGAAGCGGTTAAGCTGCTGCGTGGCATAACTGAACTGCTGCTGCACCGTAGGCGAAGTGAAATAGAATGCTACCGCGAAAAGCGTAGGCACGACGAGGTAGAACGCCACGCCTATTGCTATGAGCATTCCTCCTAGCGCCCTGGTTGGGAAGATCGCCCTGAATATCACACCGGGTATTATGAATGCTGGTATCGCTGCGACTGCGAAGAATACTATCAGGTAGTACTCAGCATAAAGTATAGTTATTCCGTCGACTAT
>JAJZWO010000021.1 GCA_021846635.1 Microcaldota archaeon
CCGTTGCCATAACAACAAATGAAGGAAGCTTCTCTTTCGTGGCAAAGCCCCTCAATTCCACATCAACGCTAGGTTTGATAGGAGTTGACCTTGAGCAGGAATCCCTTGTTAACTCTGGGGCTGGAGCCGCTGCGCTCTACTTTATATACACTTTCGTATCGCTGTCCTTCCTGCTCAATTTCCTTGTGGGCGTGGTAAACCTACTGCCATTGCCTTCGCTTGACGGCTGGAGGATATACAAGACAAACTTCAAGAATCAGAAATTCGTTAATGCGTTAACCGCGATAGTACTCATAGGGCTCGTAGTGAACATATTCCCTTGGTTCTTCTAAGATTTTGCAGCATTTTTCTTCTGCAACACAAAATGATAGCCCTTTATCTTCTCGTGCGCGTCCTCCAGCTTTGCCCTCTTTGCCTCGTCAATTTCGGTCTTTTGCGACGCGCCTATGTTTTGCAGGAGCTTGTTATGCATGCGCTTCATGAGTTCAACCTTTTCCTCGTGCTTCATATTACCGCCAGTTTCCTATCTGATTTGAAATTCTTAATATTTTGCAAGATTGCCCTTTAGTGGGGTAATAAGTTTAGGCGCGTATTTTATAAGTAGTTGGAAATTGAACCTTATGCGAGGTTCCGAAGCTTGCCAACTTTCCCGAAATCCTCTGTGGCGCCGTAGCCTATGGCTATGGCCCTCATCGAATCAACATCAAGCTTCTTGAATATGGGTGCCAGAAGGTTGCCCTTCGGCTCCATGTTTACCTCGGTGCCTGTAGAGAAGTAGTTCATGGCAGGCAGGACCAGCAGATTGTAGCGCATGTATTTCCCGTACAGGAAGCACTTGAGCTTTTCCTTCCTGTCGGATTTGTTGTACACTCCTATTGCTGGATGCTCGTGACCCATCACGAGCGTCTTTACTTTGAAGCTGGCGCTTGGCATTTCCTCGCCGTGGAAGAATAGGTAATCGCCGAACGCAGCTTCCTGCCTGTATATCTTCAGATCGAAGGGCTTTCCATACCTTTCAACGAAATTGTCGTGGTTTCCCTTTATTAGTACGAGGTCAGCGCCGGTCCCTTTGACGTAGGTTATGAAATCGTACAGCTCGTTGAACTCTTCCACTTCCACGTTCGAGAAGTCGTTTTTTATGTCACCGTCCACTATTACTCGGTCCGCCCCGGTAGCATTGAGGGCCTTTGCGACAGTCTTCTTTATCCTAAGAAGATTGATCTTTGGAGAGAGGACGCCGTTTCTTGCCATCATTCCCTCGTATCCGAGATGAAGGTCAGATATGGCTATCGAGGACAAGCTCTTTATGTGCGCTACGGGAAGCCCGTCAGGGAGCTCGATGTCCTCTGTGAGCATCATCTTTTCACCCGTTTATCCTCTTCAGTACAAGGCGGTTGAGCTCCTTGAGGTAGTCGTGCTTGTTTTTCATCATTATTACGTCCGCGTGGCCGAACGTGAGCGTCTTGTGGGCAAACGGAGAAGGCGTAGGTGTAGTTATGAACTTGTATTTGATGGCGCCTTTCGAAAGACGCTCGATGACCTCCTTGGCCCGCGGTACGTCCATCACATCTTCCATGACTTCGCGATACGTCTCCTTTAAGACAGGGAAGTCAGGATCCATCTCCTCCACTGCGTTAAGGAGCAGCTGCGAGTTGACCTGCTGCCTTCCTACGCTTATCTTCCAGCCCTTGTAGTTTTTCAGTATCATGAAGCTCCTGCCTGCGACATGCCTGAAGCGCCTCTTCATCATCTCTGTCTTGCGTATGTTTAGCCTTATAGTGGAGATTATGTCTGACGAGAACACATTCGAAAATAGCTCCTTCACCGCCTTTTGCGAGAGCTTTGATTCGCGCTCGAGTTCCAGCATAAAGCCGTTGTCCCCGACAAGAATGCCTACGTCCATGTCGAGCATTTCTCCAAGCACTATGCCGAAAAGCCTGGATAGGGTATCGTTCACCCTCCTTCCGAACAGCGCGTGGAAGACAAGATAGTTCTTGTCTCCTTCTATGTCGTGCGTCTGCTCAACTAGCATAAGCTTGTCGTTCGGCACCTCTTTAGCGAACAGTATCTGCTCAAGGAAGTACCTAAAAACCGCGTCCATTGCGTTTTCGTCCATGGGCAGCTGCGCCAGCGCCTTTTTGACCTCTGCAGGCATCTTGGTCGACTTTGACACCTTCGACACATTCCTTTTCTTTATTGAGGCGCGTATAACAGATGCAAAGCTTCCCCTGAACTTTCCTATTTCCTCGGCGAGCTCGAAGCTAAGCGGCAGCTGCTCGGAGAACCATGGCGGTATTGTTGGGGCGCTGGTCTTTGCCTCTGACACGAAACATTTCATCCCCTTCGCGTATTCGAACCTGTACAGCCTGCCGCCCAGAGTGAAGATGTCCCCTGGCTTCAGCTTTGTCAGGAACTCCTCCTCTATGTTGCCAATCCACCTCTTGTTAAGATCGAAAACGTTTATCGCTACCTCGTCCGGGATGGTGCCGAGATTCAGCATGTATATTACCTGGGCCATCTTGCCCCTGCGCCCAAACATCTTCTCCTTCTCGTCATACCATATCTTTCCGTACACTCTCCTGCTTTCAAGCCCGACATAGTTGCCCGCAAGGTAGTTGAGCAGGGCGTCAAAATCCTTGCGTTGGAGGTTGCGGTATGAATAAGCTTTCCTGACAAGGGAGAATGCCTCGTCAACATTCCACTTTCTGGCTATCGACATGCCTATGATGTGCTGCGCCAGCACGTCCAGAGGCGCTTCAGGCACCCTAAACGAATCAAGATGCTTCTTCAGCGCTGCGTCCAGCATTACTGTGCATTCTACAAGGTCGTCCCTGTCGAGCGCTATCATCTCGCCTTTCGCGGTTGCCTTGTAGGAGTGGCCAGCGCGCCCGATCCTCTGTATTGCCCTTGTGACGCTCTTCGGAGAGCCTAGCTGCACGACGTCCTCTATTGCACCGATGTCAACGCCGAGCTCCAGGCTTGTCGATGATACGGCGCATTTCAGCGCGCCCTTCTTGAGAAGATCCTCCACCTCCATCCTTGATTCCCTGGACAACGAGCTGTGATGGGCGGCTATCTCCTCTCCGTAGCCGAAGCGCCGCTTTAGGTTAAAGACGACGCGCTCTGTGCCGCTCCTCGTGTTAGTGAAAATTAGGGTAGACTTATTCTCCTTTATTATCTGATTCACCATCTTGTACATTTCGTCCTCAATCTTCTTCCCGTCGGTGTATATCAGATCCTTCACCGGGCTCCTTGTCAGCACGTCGAGCTTCTTGCTCCACGACGCGTCGACTATCACGCAGTCTTCGGTGGACGATGCTGCGCTGCCCACAAGAAACTTGGCTGCCTCATCCAGGGGATACAGCGTCGCCCCCAAGCCGATCAGCGATATTCTCCCAGAAACCTCCTCCTTGAGCCTCTCAAGCGAAAGGGAAAGGTGAACTCCGCGCTTGTTGTTGGCAAGTTCGTGCAGCTCGTCTATTATCACGTATTCGAGGCCCGAAAGGTGTTCCATGAACTTCCTGGAATTTAGTATTATGGCGAGGCTTTCTGGCGTAGTGACTAGTATGTTGGGGGGCTTGAGCAGCATTTTCCTCCTCTCCTGTTGCGTCGTGTCGCCGGTCCTTACCCCTATCGTGACCTTGCGCATGTTGCCTTTGAGTATGTCTTCGCCCTTGTCCTTGACTATCTCGGAGTATATCTGCTCCAGCGGCAGGGTGAGGTTGCGGTACACGTCGTTGTTGAGCGCCCTTAGGGGAGAGACGTACACGCAGTACACTTTATCCTCGAGCTTTCCCTCGAGCGAATAGTTGAAGAGCCTGCTTATTATTGAAAGAAATCCGGATATGGTCTTTCCGGAGCCGGTAGGCGCTGTTATGAGGAGATTTTTGCCCTCGCTTATAAGCTTGAACGCGTACTTCTGTGGGGGTGTGAGCTCGCCGAAGTTCTTCATGAACCAGTCCTTGACGTAAGGGTTGAGCACTGCAACGCTCTCCGCATCGCTGAACGGTTTGCCCGCATAGCTTATCATTTCAAGCACGTTAAAATTAGCATATAAGATATGCAGAAGGAGGAATAAAAAGGCTCGCAGAGCAAGCCTTTTTCATTTGTATACTGACTGGTACGTTGTGCCTGTGTCGTCGGTTATGTGTATGCATTCGCCCTCGCATTCTATAAGGCACGCTTGGCAGAGTATGCATGCAGAGCCGTTAACACCTACCGATATGCCGCCGCTCGTTCCGTCGCTCTCGTCTGCAAAGTGCTTGTGGCCGTCCTGCACATTGCCCCACTTGTCTATGACCTGCTGTTCAGACTTGCCTGTCCATTTCATCGCTTCTGGAGCGTTGTCGGCATTTGCCGCAGCCATGTCCTTTCGGCTCCTCATCTCGAAAACGGCTACAGGGCATACATCGAAGCAGTGATGGCAACCTGTGCACTTTGGCTTGTCTATCCATACGTCCATCTAATCACACCAACATCATTAATCATACAGTTTCCTGTTCATCTTTTTATAAGCTTCCCCTTCGGAATTAACCGCGCATACAAAATAGGGCGGAAGCAAGGCTGGAGCCAAAGGCTCCTGGCCATGCCTTATCAGCCGAACAGGCCAGAAAGTCCTCCGACCGCTTCCTCTTCAGTCTTCTCGGATTTCTCTTCCTTCTTGGGCTTCGGGGCTTCTGCCGCATGCTGCGGAGCCGGAGCTGAAACTTGCACGCTCTGGGCGTTCTTCAGGACTTCCTTTATGTCAACACCCTTCAATGAGGATGCGACAGCCTTTGCCTGCGCCTCGTCCGGCGTTATTCCTGCGGACTTGACTACTTCCATCAGTCCCTTCTCGTCTATCTCCTTGCCAGCTGCATTGAGCAGGAGCGCTGCGTATACATATTCCATAACTTCACCTTTATAGCGTCATTTCTTTATCATGCTGTCCAGGGCTGAAGCCTCAGAAGAAGCCTTCCCTATCAGCCTGTCTATTGTCTCCTTTGTGTATATGTTCCTCTCCACACTGAGATACATGGCATTATTGAAAGCCTTTGAAAGCATCTCGTTTATGGTGTAGGCGTTCACCATTCCTGCCGCCCTTGACAACGCAATGGCCTCCTGGACGCTCTTCCTTATGCCTGCAAGAGTGCTCTCGCGGTCTATTCCAAGCACCTCTCTCCTGAATATCACTCCATTGGAGAGTATTGCGTTGGGAAGTATCGAGGCTTCTATGGGCTTTATGTTGAGCGTATGCAGAGCCTTTGAAACAGCATTGGATATCGTATCGCCTGCCTTCACTATTGTCTTGCCTTTACCTATCACTACCTTGCCTTTTTGTATCTGCACATCTATTCCAGCCTGCTTCAGTTCTGTAACTGCCTGCCCGGGCTGGAGAGTCGTCTCTCCCGGCTCTATGGTTATGTCAGAAGGGGATTTCTGCTTGGGCTTTGCCGGAAGCATTATAGAGCCTGCCTTGAACTCCGAGAAGAGCTCAAACGGATCCTCGTTAGTCAGCAGTATGGCACACGTTCCGTCAAGCATGTTTAGCAGCTTGGATGATTTCCCGTCTGATTCGAGAACCTTCTTTAGAAGATTCTTCCTTCCTGAGATGAACTTCGCCTTGCTCCTGAGCCTGTTCTTAGTCTCCTGGAGCAGCATGTCTGGAACCTTGTCGAGCTGCAGTATGCCAACGGATGTGTACTTCTTTAGCTCAGCTGACGACTCCTGGACGAACTTTTCCTTTTGCTGCTTCGTAATCATAAAGGCACCTACATTATCTTTATCGGCTTGCTCATGGTAAACTTAAGGTATACCGATTTTATGTTCTGCTTTCCGACCTTCTTTGCTATGTCAGAGACCACCTGGTCAACGTTTGCTGCAATGTCGTTTGCTGGCATCTTCTCAGTTCCGATAGTGCAGTGCACCGTTGGAAGATATTTGCCCTTGCTCCTTATCGAGATTGAGCCGCCCGCCTTTCCTAGTATGCCCTTTACATCTGAGCCCACTACAGGGCGAGGCATCTTGTTCCTCGGTCCGAGGAACTGTCCAAGCGCCTTCGCAATCTGAGGCATGAGGCTAGGCTGTGCGAACATGTCGTAGCCTAGAAGCTCTGTCATCTTAGCCTTGTCGCTCCTTATCTGCTCCAGCTCCGATGAGGGTATCACCTTTGCGCCAGTCTCCTTTGCGGCATCGACGAGACGCTGATCGTCTGCGAATATCGCTACTGGGCTCTCCTTGCCCCTTCCCTTTGGCAGGGATACAGACATGTTGAGCCTGTTTTCAGGCTTGTTGAAGTCTATTCCCTTGAAATTGACGGCGAGCTCCACGCTCTGCGTGAATTTCCTCTTGCCCTTGTTTTCGGCCATGAACTTCTCGAGTTCGCTGGCGGTATTGGTTTCCATCTGATCACTCCCTCCTGCAAACGTATGCAGTAACTGCGGGAAAAGCAGTGTATATATCTATATGGAAAGTTCTTTAAGTATTTCTGCGCCCAGCGCTGCCAAAGGATAATGCAAGCGCATGCGCGGGCAAGGTAAGATTTAAATAGTGTGCATTTTATCTATAATCACAATAAGGAGAGATAAAAGCGTACGACCAGGCGGCTATACACATGAACGAAGACAAGCATTTCAGGCGTTCCCAGTCTGCAATGGAATATCTTATGACCTACGGATGGGCCATACTCATCATAGCAGTCGCTTTGGGGCTTCTCTATGTTCTTGGCGTTTTCAGCCCTTCATCTGCGACAACCAATTCCTGCACTTCCCAAAGCGGGTACATATGCACTGCGCTCTCACTGTCTCCTCGTGGCGTAGTGACGTTCCAGTTTGGGCAGGATACCGGCACGACACTTTACAATCTTGAATTCACGTGCACGGCATTGGAAAACAGCGCAGGGCTGCCGAACCCGGACAATAATTTTGTAGCGTCTCCGGCAAGGACCGTTATCAATTCCCAGAAGTTTTATGTGAACGTTCCGTGCTATACTGACACTGGCGCGCAATTCAGTTCAACGATCTTAGGAACGGCGTATAACGGTTTTCTTTGGATAAACTACACGGAGGACAATGCGCCGCCGAGCAGCAGCAACCCATGGCTGACAGCCAAGATAGCCGCGTTTTCAGCTAAGACTACGAGCTAGCTTTTTTTGAGAGCCCGGCTATGGAGCCAGAGCTCCTTGCAGTGAGGAAGCCTACCTGCATTCCTGATACGCTGCGGACAAGGGCGGTTGATATCACAAACTTCTCGAGCACGGCAAGATTTACACGCGCGACCATGCTGTCGCTGGAAATGCTTATTATACGGAGATTTGAAAGCGCGTAGTCTGTATGGCCCATCGCCCTCATCATCTCCGTCATGAAATCGCGCTTGAGATCCTCTAGATTACAGCTTAGCTTATGGGAGAATAGTATGAGCAGATACCTTTTTTTGTCGCGCATCATTTCAATCGCCGAAAATTTCTGGCAGCATGCTGTTTGATGCTGCTGCTTTCTCTCTAAAGCCGCCGAGCATTGATGACAGCAAATTGAGCTGCATGCTTGAAAGAAGGAAATCAGCATTTGGCGCCATGCTAACGAATATGCACGCCACGCCTGACTTGCGCATCTCGTTATAGAACCTTGAGGTCTTTCTTATAAGCCGCACGCGCTCGAACGACGCAGAAGCCAGTATGCCATTCAGAGGTATCAGGATTGGTATTTCTTCGGCTTTCATGTATTGCGGCAGTTCAGGAGGTATTTCAAGCACATCGGCAACGGCGTATTTTGCGCCGGATCTTAGCATAGAGGCGGCGTTCCTTCCATGGCTGAGGTATGCAGGAGCATTATGAATGTCATGCTGCCCTTTTTCAGGAATTGAGAAGAAGCGGTCAAAGCCTATCGCCCTGCATATGCCCGACCCGGCGAGATTCGAATCAGCAACAACATCGTAAAAGCGCATCGTATTACCGCACGTTGACCCCGAACAGATCCTTTTCGAGAACCTCCTTGGTCCTGTCTGCAGGGTATGCCAGCTTTATCAGCTTCGTGTGGCCCCTTATCCCGCGGCCCGATTCAAAGGTTTCTATGAGCCCCTGCATCTGCAGTTCCGAGAGATATTTCCTGTACCAGCGCTCGCCTTTGGGCTCCTTCTTAAGGCTTTCAGTTATGGACTTGTAGCGGCTGTACACCTCTCCGCTGAACAGATAGGTATCCACCCCGTCTGTGAGTTTTTTGTAGGTGCCGCCGCTCTTGGTGAGCATAGCTATGGAGTAAAGCACCAGTTTCTGGTGCTCCGGCAGGGTTGATATTACCTCGTAGACTATGTCGTCCTCTGCGAACTTTATCGCATGCTGCGCGTCCTCAAGCGTTATCCTGTCGCTGTTTTTCTCTTCGGTAATCTCTCCGGCTCTGGAAAGGACGTTTAATGAGAAGCGGGCGTCGCCGCCGTCCTTCGTTGCTGCGGCAGCTATGTACCTAAGCACATCCTCGTTTACGGTGCCCGGGCGAAGGCCAGTAGTGCTCCTGTCAAGCAGAATCTCAAAAAGCTCGTTTGCGTTGTAAGGAGTGAATACCAGCTCGGTTTCGTAAAGCGATGAGAGGCTCCTTGGATCAAGGCTCTCCTTGAACGATACCGTGTTTGATATGCCTACCATGCTCACTCCCCCGGCCTTTATCTCGCTGTTTATCCTTGTTAGAGCGTATATCAGGTTGTCGAGATCCTTCACCACGTCTATCTCGTCAAGCACAACTATCAGCGTCTTGCCGTCTTCCTCTATCCAGCCAGTGAGCTTCTCGTAGAGGTCGACCACGCCGTAGCCGCGCTTCGCGTATGTTGGGAGGTGGTCGCTTATTATCTTGCTAAAGACGCGGTACCTGGAGTTGTATATTCTGCAGTTCACGTAGGATATCCTCGCGCGCGTGTTTGGTATGTTGTTGACCTCGTTTATCACGTATTTTATACAGGAGGTCTTACCCGCGCCCGTCTTGCCGTATACGAAGAGGTTCCTTCCGCGCTCCCCCTTGAGCGACGGAGCTATCGCCTTCTCTATTGAATTTATCTCCCTGTCCCTTGCAATTAGCTTCTTTGGTATGTAGTGCGGTGAGAGCACTTCCCTATTGGCGAATACTTTTGATTCCACCAGAAGGTCGTTAAGCACTGACATCGTTCACACCCGGATGGTTATATGCAGTTCAGGTTTTAAGCTTTAGCGGGTACGCAACTTTGACTATTCTATAAGCTTACGCTCCTTTATCTTGTTTGCGTCCAGTATGCTGTACCTCCAAATTATGTCGCCCTTCTCGTCGCTCTGCACTACCCAGGGCTTCACCATTACTATGTCATTGACCTTTATCCAGAAGCGCCGCCTGAAACGGCCGGGTATGCTGCACACCCTCTCCTTGCCGTCGGCGCATGCCACTATGAATTTTGTAGCGCCGGATATCTTTATCACCTTGCCAAGGGTCTCGCCCTCATGTGGCAGCCTGAGCGCGTGCTCCGGCTCTGGCTGTGAACCGCGCCTGTTGTATCTGTTGCCGTATCCCATTGCCAAAACCTCAATAGCTCTTCACGCCGTAATGCGCACCGCACGCCTCGCAGACAAAGCTGAACATTCCGCGTCCAGCAAGCTCAAGGTGCGTGTCTGGCTTGTGGCACTCCCTGCATATTACGTATGTGTTGAAGTAGCGTTCTATCTTTGCGTCGAGATCCTTCGACGAAAACCTTCCGTTTATTATGAGCCGCTGCTCCTCAGAGCTCACAGGAACGGATAGCTCCTTGCTCAAGTAGCGCCCTATCTCGTCAGGCTTGCGGCGCGCCCTGTCCGCTATGGCGTTTATGTTCCGTATTATCGTCTTGCTTCCCTGTATCATCGAGTCGACTTTCGGTATCTCGAAGTCCTGCTT
This sequence comes from Microcaldota archaeon, assembly GCA_021846635.1. Taxonomy (GTDB): domain Archaea; phylum Micrarchaeota; class Micrarchaeia; order Micrarchaeales; family Micrarchaeaceae; genus JAJZYW01. Next base: position 9,864 of record JAJZWO010000021.1, read on the forward strand.
AGCAACCTCCTGGGAGGGCGACTCGGCGAAAGCGCGTTCAAGCAGCTTTTCATATTCGTCTTCTGCCATTAATAAATCACATTTAGAGTTTACCCTCGAATGATATATATTACTTTGTTAGATTGTTCCTGCTCATGGTATTTTTGGGATGCGCTCAAAAACTATTTATGAATTGGGATAGAAGTTTATAAGGCAGATAGGCCGGGGAGCCAAGGGTTCCCTGTGACGCAGATCCCTTTAACGGCGGGCCAATGTGCATGCGGTGTAGGAATCGGAGGTGCGGCCCCCGCTCAGGCGATGAGGCCCTGCCCTGATAGATGGCTTTATGTGTGAACCAGGCCAGGCCGGAAGGAGCAACCTTAAGCATATAGCTTTCGTGCGAACGCTCGCACCAGGCGTGCAAATAAGCCATGCTTTCA
>JAJZWO010000022.1 GCA_021846635.1 Microcaldota archaeon
AGCTTGTTGAGAAGTACTCGGGAGGGATGAGGCGAAGGCTTGAGATTGCAAGGGGGCTGCTGAACGAGCCGGAGGTGCTCTTCCTTGACGAGCCGACGGTAGGGCTTGACGCGCAGACAAGGAGGCACATACTGGATTACATAAAGGCGCTGAACAAGAAGTACGGGCTCAGCATATTCATAACAACGCACTACATAGAGGAAGCCGATTACATATGCGACAGGATAGCGATAATGGACCACGGAAAGATAGTGGCGTGCGACACTCCGCAGAACCTCAAGAGGAAGCTCCAGGGCGACGCGGCGATAGTGAGGCTGCAGAACGAGGAAGACAGCGGCAGGCTCCTCGCTGCCATGAAGAAGGAGAAATTCGTCAAGTCAACCAGGAAGGACGGGCTGGCGCTCTACTTTTACGTCAATGACGCGGAATCTGCGCTTCCGAAGATAATGTCAGTCGCGTATAAGTCAGGGATAAAGATAGCAAGCGTTGAGGTCCACAAGCCAAGCCTTGAGGACGTTTTCATATACTATACCGGAAAGAGCATACGCGATTCCGAGGCGGAGTCGAACGAGCGCATGCGCAGCATTGTGCGCAGCAGGATGAGGTGAGACTGTGAACAGGAACCTTGCTGCAGTTTACGTCCTATGGCTGAGGGCAATGAAGCGCTTCAAGCGCTCCCCATCGCAGATAATAGGCTCGGTAGCAATGCCTTTCCTGTTCCTGATATTCCTTGGAGCGGGGTTTAGCGCGGTGAAATTCCCAGGCATACCCTCGGGATTCAGCTACATAGACTTCCTTGTGCCCGGAATACTCGGCATGTCGATGCTTTTTGCAGCAACAACTGCTGGAATATCCCTTCTCTGGGACAGGCAGTTCGGCTTCCTCAAGGAGGTCATGGTAGCCCCGGTGAGCAGGCTGAGCATAATGCTTGGAAGGACCTTCGGAGGAATAACCACAGCATTCCTGCAGAGCCTTCTCCTTATAGTGTTCTCGCTGTTCATAGGATTCCGAATAGTCAGCATAACAGGGCTTTTTGTGGCTTTCGGCTTCATGCTCCTCATAGGGCTTGTATTCATATCCATAGGGCTGATACTGGCTTCCGTGATGAAGGACATGCAGGGCTTCGGCCTCATACTCAACCTGCTGATATTCCCGATATTCTTCCTCTCCGGGGCGATATACCCAGTGAGCGCGCTGCCTGGATTCATACGCTATGTGACATACGTCAACCCGCTAACTTACGGTGTTGACGGAATGAGGGGAGCTCTGCTCGGCGTTTCGGTGTTTCCGGTCTGGATGGATGCGCTTGTGCTTGGCGCGATAGCGATAGCGATGCTTGCCCTGGGAGCCTATTCATTCTCAAAGGCGAAGGCAGTCGCGTAAGCAGTTATGTTCAAGCTTGGTGCAATTTCATAATTTGCTGAGCTAGCCGCTGCCTTGAGAGCATGCCTATCGTTTATCTGATACAATAGTTGATTTAAAGTTTTATGCCAGAATTTTAATTGGAGCTTCAAATATTGATATTAGTTTAATAACTTTCTATTTAATTAAAGTTTATACTTATTTTCTTTAATTAATAGGAAGATATTTAAATTTATTTTGATATTATTTAATAGAATTGGTGTAATTATGGATGCATCATCTTTTGGCAATACGCTCGGAAGGCTGGAGATGGATGAAGAGAAGGGCTATTGCTGTTTCGTACCTGCCAATCTCCCTGTGAAGCTAGACATAGACAGCGAACTTCTCGATCTGCTGCTCAGGGCCAGCAAAGCGCTCGGCGAACTAAAAAGTCTTGAAATGGAATTTAACGCGACTATGGGCTTTTCCGCAACACTGTTCATACGGCCGTACCTAAAAAAGGAGGCAGTACTGAGCTCCAAAATCGAAGGCACTGTGAGCACCCTGTATGATGTATTTGAGGCAGAGGAATCGCTTGAAACTGTAAAGCAGGAAATGAGAATGGATCTTTCCGAGGTTCTCAACTATGTTGCAGCCCAGGAAAAAGGAATAAGCATGATAGAGGCAGGAAGCACCATAAACACTGCCTTTGTCGCTGAGCTTCATTCAATATTGCTGCGGCACGTCAGGGGCGAGAGGGACAGGCCAGGAAAAATACGCGATATGCAGAATTACATCTCGCGTGCAGGCTTCCCAAGCATAGGCGATGCGGTATATGTGCCACCAAAGCCAAGCATGGTAAACGGGCTTCTTGACACTCTCTTCAAATACATGTCGGAAGGCAAGGAACCAGGTATAATAAAAGTCGCGCTGATGCACTACCAGTTTGAGGCAATACACCCATTCCTTGACGGCAACGGCAGGATTGGCAGGCTGCTAATAATGCTTTACCTGATAAAATACGGAGATCTGGGGTTGCCGCTACTGTACATGAGCGCGTACTTCGAGAGAAACAGGAAGGAGTATTACCGGCTTCTTCTTGAGGTGAGCAGGTCGGGCGCATACTCCGAATGGGTTAAGTTTTTCATGAATGGAGTCATAGAGCAATCTGAAAGCACACTCTCGAAGTCTGCAAAGCTTTTTGAATCGTATAACAGCGCGGTGGCTGCGCTAGGCGAAGTAGGAGGTTCGGCTGCGCCCAAGCTTGCCAATGTCCTCTTCATGCACCCCATAATAACGATAGCAAGAGCTGCAGAGATTATGGGCGTTAGCTACCCTACGGCAAAAGCGGCAATTTACAGCGCTGCAAAGCTTGGCATACTGGAGGAGCGGGAGCCGATTGGCGGAATGAAGCGCCCTAAGCGGTTTGTCGCGCGCAGGATATTGGACATCTATGATGCATGAACTCGCAATCACATTATTCTTGGGCGCGACTTGACCGTTCTATCTCGCTGATTGCTGAATCCCTTCCTGCGATGCCGCTCACCTTTGTCCACCTTCCTTCCATTCCATCCTTGTTGTGCTCCAGCAGATATGTCAGCTTGCTGATGCGCTCCTCGCCGATTTCGCTTATGTCAGAATGCGAGCTATCTCCTTCAGGAACAGCTATTATCTTGTTGTCGATTCCCATCTCGTCCTGGACGTAGAGCATGCCTATCGGCTTGAGCCTTACCGTTGCGCCGAGCTCTATCGCGGAGTCGCTCATTATGAATACGTCGAGCGGATCCCCATCCTCGCTCATAGTGCCCTTTATGAATCCGTAGTTGAACGGCTCAGGCAGCGGCAGCGCGGTCTTCCTGTGGACCTTGAGCTTCTTTTCCTTCTCGTCGAAAACGTGCTTTATGTCAGATCCTGCGACCATCTCAACGAATCCTTCAACGTAGTCCATCGCATGCACCTTCAATTCCTTATAAAACTTCTCCTCACGTTTTCGCTTGCCAGTTCCCTGAGCATGGCGTCAGGGTTCTTCCCAAAGAGAAGTCTGGTCTCTGTCTCAAGCTCCTCGTAGTTGAGCGGCACGTGCACCACGTTGTCAAGCGGCTTGTTGTCAAGCAGTATGTCTACTATGCCCATGCCTGATGAGAATTCGCGCCTTATTGTTCCTGGGCCCGATACCTTCGGGTCTGATGCGCCCCTTGCAGACCTTATCTTTGAGGCTGCATCTTTTCCTATTATAATTAGCACCATGATCTCCTTGCCGGCATACGCATCGAGCTCTATCTGCTTCACCCTCCTTCCAAGCTCCTCAAGCGGCAGGCTTGTAAGCCCGGCAGCCTCTGCGCGGGCTCTCTGCTCAGGGCTGGACATCCTTATTGCGCCGATTACCTTCTTTCCCACTTCCTCAAGCTTCCCTGGACCGCCATAATGTACGAGTATGTGCTCAGCTGTCCCGACAGCCTTTTGCTGCATGGCTATTGAAAGGCGATTGCTCTCGCAATAATCTTCAATCCAGGAGATTATGCGCTCAGCCCTTCCGTCGAGTATAGGCTCCGGCTTTATTGAGAGCAGTGCGATATCCTTCCTGGAGTCCAGCTCTTCATACTTTTTTGTGATTTCAACCATTTGAATCCCGAAGCAGTTGTAATTGCTACATATTTAAGCATCTAAGTATGCTTCGTCTTTAAACGAATGTGTCTCACACGCCAAAAAGGCTCCTCAGTTGCTGCTTGTATGCGTGCAGCCTGCCCTTCAGCTCGCCCGCGTTCATGTCTATAAAATCCTGCACTTGCGGCGTTTTGTCAATATATTCTAGAAGTACATTTATGCTCCTTCCTTTTGGTACCTTATGCAATTCGACCAGCTCCTTAAATCTGCTGAGGTTTATATCGCCATAGAGGAGCAGGGCGATAACATCAAGCATGTCCTTCCTGATTTTTTGCTGGTCTGCGCGGAAATATCCCCAAAGCTTCAAAATTAGCAGGAGCTCCCTGTCCACCACTTTTATTCCCTCGATTGTCAAATAATTATCAAGGATGGTCTTTACTGGAAATGGCATGTCTTTATCTGAAAAATCCTCCACAAACAGGTCGACGTACGTTCCGTCTATTATTGAATACTTGATCCTCACGTTTTTGTAATCTTCTATGCCGTACCTCCTAAAATATTCCAGACGGTCATAGGCTAATGCAATGTCGACATCGAGGCTCATCTGCTGTTTTGCATACATGAATACCGCCCAGCCGCCTATGAGTACAAAATCCATTTCCTTGGACAGCCTGTTTAGAAGATTCCTGCTGTTCTGCGTCTGCTCCTCATTCCAGAATTGCCTTGTCATATTTATCATCCATCTTTTCTTTCAGCCTCTTGAGAAATTCATACGCGTACCATTCTTTGGCGTTCCAAAGGTCCACATACAGCTGCGGCATTGAGACAGCAGACTTCTGCAATGTTTTGCCCATGATCCTCTTTGACATCGCATAATCTGATTTGAGTATTATCAGGTTGCAATACTCAGAGCCCTTGGAGAGGAAGTTTTTCGGGAATCTCTTCTTTATTTCTTCAACTGCCTGCTCTGTTGCGTATGCATAAACCTCGCTGTATGTAGACACTGCATTGCCAAACAGTTTTGTGTAGCCTGAATAATTGGTATAGGCTATGCCGGATGGAAGCATATCCTCTATTTCAGTCGGGCTGCGCCCTGCCACATACGTCTTGTATTCTATGTCTTTGCCGAAGTTTCTTGCTACTGCCCAGATTGCAAGCAACTTGTCAAAGTTGATAAGGGTAAAGTACCTCCTCTGCATGTCTATGGCGCCCGTCCTTTTCAACGGAGCCACGGCGTTGCTTACGGTATCTGGAGCAATGGAAAGATCGCTTGCTATGCCCCGCACCGTAAACTTCATCTTCTTGTCTGCGAGCGCATGTTCTGCAATATACCTATACGCTAAGCATTTTTTGTTCATCGGATCGTCCGATTTTAAGACTATAATAGTCTTATTATATACTACATATATCGGTCATTATGTCCGATTTATATGCATGTTCATATTTATATAATACTATTTATATCGGACAATATAAAAATATTTCCATTTAGCGCGGTCTTCCTGCCTGCTGCGCATTGCTTTGATTGCACTGGCTGCGCCAGCAGGTTTTATAATTGTAGGATTCGATTGCTTATAGCTGCATTTAAAAGATGACGCAAATGGAAGGCGACGAAGAGAGAACTGAAGAGTTCAACGAGCAGGCGATAAGGTACTCCGGGCTCTACAGGGGCAAGATAAACACGATGCCGAAGGTGCCTGTGCGCGGCCTCAGGGACTTCTCGGTATGGTATACTCCAGGAGTTGCTGCCGTATCGCTCAAGATAGCGGCAGACAAGGAGCAGTCGTTCGAGCTGACAGGAAGATGGAACAGCATAGCGATACTGACCGATGGGACGCGTGTCCTTGGGCTGGGAAACGTAGGGCCTGAAGCTGCTATTCCTGTGATGGAGGGCAAGGCGCTCATATTCAACTATCTTGGAGGGGTGAACGCCATACCGATACCGATAAGGACGAAAACAAAGGAGGAATATGTGGCGGTGGCCAAGGCGCTTGAGCCGTCTTTCGGCGGATTCAACATGGAGGACATAGAGTCGCCGAAATGCTTCGCAATACTGGCGGAGCTGCAAAAAGAGCTCAGCGTACCTGTATGGCACGACGACCAGCTCGGCACCGCGTCTATAATACTTGCGGGGCTGATAAACGCGCTGAGAGTAACAGGCAAGAAACTGGGAAATATAAGCGTTCTGATGATGGGTACGGGCGCGGCAAACATAGCCGCGACGCACCTCCTCATAGCTGCAGGGGTCAAGCCTGGCAGCATAATCATGGCAGACTCGAAGGGGATACTTGAGCCGGAAAGGGAGGACATGGACTCGCTTATGATAAACAACCCCTGGAAGTACAAGCTCGGCATAGACACGAACTCTGAAAGGAGGAAGGGAGGCATAGAGAACGCCTTCAAGGGCGCTGACGTTGTCATATCGGCTTCGAAGCCGGGGCCAAACACGATAAAGAAGGAGTGGATAGGCGCGATGAACAAGGATGCAGCAGTATTCGCGCTCGCCAATCCCGTTCCGGAGATATGGCCGCGCTGGGCTGCAGAAGCAGGGGCTAAGATAGTCGCAACTGGAAGGGGCGACTTCCCAAACCAGATAAACAACAGCCTCGTGTTTCCGGGTGTGTTCAGGGGCATACTGGATGCCGGAGCAAAAGGGGTCAACCCTGAGATAATGGTAAAGGCTTCTTATGAAATAGCGGATTTCGTGAAGGATCCTTCCGCTGAAAGGATAGTCCCGACGATGGACGAGTGGGAGCTCTATCCGAAAGTCGCGGCTGCCGTTGCCTCGAAGACTGTCGAGATGGGGCTTGCAAGGAAGAACGACTCGCGGGAGGGATTCCTGAAACGCGCTACCGAGATAATAGAGGGCAACAGGAGGATATACGCAAGGATGATGGAGGAAGGGATGATAAAAAACTACTTTGAAGGTGATTGAGATGGTGGATGGAATAGCAGTCAGGAAAATGGAGCAGAAGGATATGGAAGGAGCGGTCAACATGGTGCTGCGCCTGAAGAAGCTGAACGCCGAATTCGACTCCTCGTTCGTTGTCCGCGAAGGCATAGGCGACGAGATCAAAGGATATCTTGCCGCAGCCATCGGGGATGAGAAGGGGCACATAGTGCTTGTCGCCGATGCGGGCAGGGGCGCGGTTGGCATGATAAAGGTAGACATACTCGACAGGATAGGGTACGAGCCCAGAAAGGAGGCGAGGATAGTGGAGTTTTACATAATGCCGGAGCACAGGAGAAAAGCTGTGGGACATGCGCTGCTTGAAGAGCTTACGTCGATGCTGAAGAAGCGCGGCATCTCGCTCGTGTCTGCTGAATTCCCCTCGATGAACGACATAGCGGTAGGATTCTACAGGAAGAAGGGGTTCAGGAACCTCGTGAGCGTCTACGGCAAGCAGATAGACGAGTGACATGAGTTTTTTCTACTCAAGCATTTCAGTCAGGATTAGATGCTCTCAAGCGCTTCCGCCAGCGCCTTCTTCGTTATGCTTATCTTTTTTCCGTCTTCAATCTGGAAGAACCTGTCTGAGCCCGCAACTATACTGTCCCAGTTCTCCTTTAGGTATGTCTCTGCTGAGCCCCAGTGTTCCTTAAGAAGCGCGCTTGACTCGGCAAGCTCGCCTTTTGAAGGCGCTCCCTCGCCTGTCTCCTTTTTGAATATAATCTTCACTGCGGTCGAGTATATTTCGCTCGAAGCCGCTATCCTTTGGACAAGCTCTGGCATGGCTTCTGAGCCTTCGTTGACAGCCTTTGTTGCCTTGGACATGAACTCGCCCTCGCTGAAGCCGCGGAGATACGGATATGCAGAAGTGCCCGACTTCTTTACGATCGAGTAGAGCGCCCTCCCGAATTCGCCGACGTTGCCGCTGAAGAACTCCTGGGCTGTCCTGAACGCAAGCAAGCCTTCCATGCTGGAGTCTTTGCGCTTCTCCTCCGACCTCAGGTTGGACAGCATGAAGTTGAACCTCACCGACTGGCCCATCGATTCAAGGCTCTTCCTGCTGCGCTCCTCTACGCGCGATTCCTCGCCCTCCTCCATCGCGTTTAGGACCTCGGTGAGCCTCGCAGCTTTCCTGGAATACAGCGAAAGGTTAACCCTCCCGGCATCTATTATGTCGTCTATAGACTCCTCAAGCCTTTCGTACATTGAAGAATCCTTGAAGAACGGCTTTATTTTCTTAAGGTGCGATTTGAAAAGCTTCTGGTCTGACTTGTAGTATTCGGAGAACAGCCTGTATATGTCCTCCATGTGCTTTATTACGTCGACGCTCTCCTGCCTGTTGGCTGTGTACTTCATGTTTTCTATGGCGGAGAACTTCATCGCTATGAGCGCTTCCGGAGACGCTACGAGCATTTCAGAATCGCTGCCTGACTGGGTGCTGATTGGTATGGCGCGCTTCATTATCTCGTACTTGTCAAGGCTGGATAGCGCATCCTTTCCCTTAAGCGTGTTTATGTCTGCGGCGATTGACATTTCTATGCCTTCGTAGCTGATAGTCTTCCTGAAGTGGTGCTTTCCGTCCTTCTCGCCTGAATCATCCTGATCCCATCCGTTTGCCTCCATCATTGAAAGCCGCGCTGGGCTCATGTCGTGCTGCACGAGCAGGTCTATGTCGGGCGTTTTCCTGAATGTGCCCTGGGAAAGCATGTTGACAGCCCTTCCGCCTATGAGCACGGTTGTTCCGAAAATGAGCACTATCCCGTCGTACTCCTTCTGCACAATCGATGTAGGAAGGTTATACTCGCCATGCTGATCCCCTGCCTCGGATTTTAGGCGGTTGCGCACGCTTGGGGTTTTAAGCATATTATCAGTAAGCTTAGCGCAGCACTTCATATAAATAGCTTTTCTTTGGGGTTGTACTTGTACAAACTGCGCCAAGCTCTTCCCAAAATTTATGAGCCGCGTATCATAGAGTGCAGCTTCAGCGCTTCCTCGGCTATTATAGCAATCGAAGAGATGTCCGGCCACGAAGCCTTAGCCCGTTCAGGCTGTTTCGTTGAGCCAATGCGGGATGTGTTGTATAATGCCCTATGGGCTGACTTTGAGACATTGACGAGGTCAACTATGAAATCGCTAATATTGAGATTGTACAGCCCTTCCAGAAGCCTGTATGCAGCATATGTATGCTCATTCGCTGTCCGGCTGTCCGACTCTGTTCGTGCGCTGCGCGCGGCAAGAAGCTCGTATGATAGCATCACTTTCTTGCTGGCTATCCTGACCTTTGGCACTTCCATGTCAATCGAGTTGTAGAACATTGCGCTTGTGGGTATGCCGTACATGTATGCGCTGCCGCTCTTGTCATATACCATTGTTACCGGTATCGAGTAGCCGTTCTCCGGCTTTAGTACAACGCGCCTCTCGGAGCCGTCTTCGCGCTCCTCGTGCTCTTCCTGCTTGTAGCCCTGGCGCATGAGCGACTTAAGGCTTCCTGGCTTAGGCTTGTGCGCCAGAGCAATCTCTATGCTGCTGGTGTCCCACGAGGCGTTGTCAAAGAGCGAGAGCCTGAGTGCCCAGTTGCCCACTACAGCCGCCGGGGCGAGCTCCCTGCTTATCGACTGATATGCCTCCTGCAGAGATGCTATTGGGGCGTTGTAATTCTTTGATACTGGCTTCCTTGTAAGATCCATGAATATGCACTTGCAATGCTGGGTTATACTAATTTGTTTTTCAGATATATAGAGCTTTGCAGCGCTTTTGCAGCGGCAGATATTGCTCAGTCATCGTCCTTCTGCCCGAAAAAGAAGAGCTTGTTGACGAAGTTCATCCCCTTCCAGTAGCGCTCCTCCTTGTTGTAGTCGCCGCGCATGTTGTAGCCCCGCTTCTCCCAGAAGCCAGCCTTGTCATCCTTCATGACCTCTATCCCGTCCAGCCACTTTGTGCTCTTCCACAGGTACAGCGTCGGTATTAGCGCCCTGACAGGGCCGCCGTGCTCCTTCGCGAGTGGCTTGCCGTTGAAGTTGAATGCTACTAGGCAATCGTCGTTGATGTATTCCATCGGTACGTTTGCAGAGTAGCCTACATAAGAAGACTTAAGCATGAGGAAATGGCCCGATTCCCTGATTTTCGCCTTGTCAAGCAGGTATTTGATTCTTATTCCTTCCCACGTATCGCCCAGCCTGGACCATCTCGTAACGCAGTGCTCGTCCACGGTCTTCT
>JAJZWO010000023.1 GCA_021846635.1 Microcaldota archaeon
AAATAGTGCCAGCGTGTTTCCACGCTGGCAAGGCGACCAGTTCTTCACGACCTTCCTACAGTAGAGAACCCGTAATAACATATAAAATGATATATTTAAAAAACTTCCTTATTAGCGGAATTTAAACTTTGTGGTGTTATGAATTTCCTCACACTTGACAGCGCTGCGATAGGAAGCGCCGTTGTCTTGGCGCTAGCGTTCTGGTTCATAGGAGGCGGTTACTGGGCGTTCATGATCATAGAAATGTTCACATTTTTGGCAGTTTCGGCAGTGGTCACGTGGGTCGGGACCCCATACAAGAAAAGGAAGAAGCTTTACCAGAAGAACAGGACTGCCGAAAACGTGGTTGCCAACGGGCTTGCGCCCCTGATATTTGCATGCCTAATATACTTTGGCCACCTGCATTCCATAAGTTTCATAGGGTATGCGGGGATTTTCGGCTTCATAGGCAGCGTCGCTGCAATAACTGCGGACAAGTTCAGCAGCGAGCTTGGGGTTCTGGATGGCACGCCTAGAATGATATTCACGTTCAGGAAGTGCAAGAAGGGCGAGAGCGGCGGATTGACTGCTGTTGGGCTTCTTGCTGGGCTGCTCGGCGCCTCGATAATAGCTGTCACGGTTATACCGTTCATGCTTTATTTTGGCGTTGCCGCCCCTAGCCTTTACACTGGTGTTGCTTCCGTGCTGGTTGGGGGCTTCCTTGGCACCGTAGTAGATTCGGCTTTTGGGTTCTTCGAGAACAAAGGTTTCGGAACCAAATACACGACAAACTTCGCATGCAGCGTTATTGGAGGGATAGCGGTCATGCTCATACTGTTGGCATGAATGGTGCGCCAGCCGGGATTTGAACCCGGGCCTTCGGCTTTTTCCAAGCTTTTATGGGAAGCCGATATCCTACCAGGCTAGATTACTAGCGCGCTATCTTATGTAGGAGGGGCTGCCGCCGTTTTCTTCCGGGCCCTGAATACCTTGGGAATTCATCTGCTTTTCAGCCTCTTTTATTGCATCGGCAGTATTCCTTATTATTATATCGAGGTTGTTGGTATCCACCTTCAAGTTTATGGCTTCTGAGAGCACCATTATGACTGCCTTGGCTGCTGATGCGTCCAAGTCCATTATCTTCGTCTCGCCCATCAGGCATATGCCGGGGACCTTCTTCATCTTCGCGAATGCGAGTATCATCCCAGCAGAGCCCATTATAGTGCCGCGCGACTTTCCGATTAGTATGTCAGATTTTTTGAACCTGTTGAACACGGACGGGCTGGTTGCGTTGGCGAAAACGCGTGGCTTTTCAACAGACCCATCGCCGGAATTATACCCACCTATAGTGTATATGAACTTGCCGCCCAAGTCGTCCACAAAAAAATTAACTATTGCCTCGTTTATCTCGTACTGCGATTCCTGTGTCATTGCCTGTACGTCGCCAGTAAGCAGTACTATGTCGCTGTCGCCCTTCTGTCTTTTTATCAAATAGAAAGAATTGTTAAGGAAGCGCAGCCCTCCGTTGCGCTTCATCATGACCTGTGGAGGAAAGCCGGGAGAGTATACAGTAGCTATGCGCTGGGCCTTGAATTCCCTTTTCAAGTGCCTGACCACTATCTTGCCAACGTTTCCTACGCCAGGAAAGCCTGCAATCAGTATGGGGTTTTTGAGCTTGACTTCCTTGTTCTTTATTATTATCGTATTCTTCATTCAATCCCTTAGAGCTTGTTCAGTATGTTTTCCTTTTCCTTGTGCATCTTCTCCTTTTCTATTTCAATGTCTTCGGATCCTAACAGGCTTTTGACTGCCTCGACCGCCCTCTTGACCTTTTCTTCTGCCTCGGAATAACTCGCTCCGGACGCATTGAGCTTGTATTTGGGCGCACTCACGTAAGTTATGCTGGCGCCGCTCTCTTCTTGGGCTTTTGCGAATACAGAGCGGAGTGTTTTTGCCCCTGACTCGGTGTTGTTTGTTTGGACAGTCATTGTGTAGGAAACAAGGTAGTCCCTCTTGACATTGCTCGCCTCTATAAGCTTTATTATCGCCTCTTTGAACTTCTTTGGAAGCTTCGACGTGTCTATGTCAGCAGGAGAATACTTTGCAGCTTCAATCAGTTTTGTATACGTGCCGAAATCCGCGAGCATCTTGCTTTCTATGGATTCCTTGGACTGCTGCTCTTTTGCTATTTTTATTGCCTGGCTGAAAAGAGCCTTTGAGCGCTTTTCCAAATTAAATGCGCGCAGTTTGTCTTTAGATTCCTTTGGGGTAACTTTTTTGAGCGAGACGTCTATGGTGTTTCTGTTTGTATCATAAAATATGATCTTGCAGACTATTTTCTGCCCTTCGTGGACGAATTCGTGTATGTTTTTTACCCATCCCGAAGACACTTCCCTTATCGGCAAGAACACTTCTATGTCGTTGTATTCAGGAAGCATGCAGTACGCCCCGAACGGCTCGACCTTTTTCACTACAGCTATTGCTAATGAGTTAACTGCGGGTCTGTTGTACGGGTTGCCAGCTGTCTTGCTGTATTCTGCCATTATTTCTTTACCTCGAGCTTTTTCTTCGTCCTTGTCCCAAACACTTTCTCGACTGTGTAATTGCACACCTTACATTTGAGAAGCGCTTTCTGCTTCTTTGATATCTTTTTCATCGTGGCCTGCCCCTTGACCTTTCCTTTTATCCCTTTTCTCTTCCTGATATTGCGCCTGTTTCCTATATTCATCCCTATTCCGAAACCGGGGCCTTTGGAATATAATTTTACGCTGTGTACAGTGTGCTTGTTGCATTTTGGGCAAAAGGTCTTCACTTCTTTTTCTATTTCCATAGTATCACTCTGCTATTTTGTGCATATACCATTATTTAGTAGGAATTCTGCATCTGCTTCGTCATCCACATATATTGTATTGTTCTTCATCAACGGACCTATTTTATTTCCGGATGGAAGTATTATCTCGGGAACTTCTTGCTTCACTTTCAATTCTGTGTTTTGTTTTTGCGGAATTTCAAGCCCATGTCCCGAAAACAGGTTTTCCTGGAACGTTTTAGAGTATGTCGCCACGGCTTTATAAAAATCCAGCTCTTCTTTTGGTAATGTCTGCTGAATGGGTTTGTTGTAAGCCACGTAGGCCAGCAGCTTCTGTTTTCTTAATTCTATTATGTTTGTTAATATTTTTATTAGGTTTGTTTTAAGATCCTGGTCTTCGGATTTCTTAACATTATCATAAAACTCCATGGCATCGTGATAAAAATTCCTATCGACTTGCTGCAGCATGCTGCTCTTCCTTTCTTTCTGCCATGTCTGCCATAAGACGTCGAACTTGATATCATTTACCACAACCTGCACCCCCTACAATTCCACTATTCCGTTCTGTTTTATAATATATGATAATAATCTACAAACTAAAAACATTGCTAAAAACGCAAAAATGTTTGGTTTTTTAGTGGAACTCTGGGGTGCAAAGAAAAATAGCGAGGGATGGATTTGAACCATCGACCTCCGGGTTATGAGCCCGGCGGGCACTCCTGACTACCCTACCTCGCTGCGTTTTTAAAAATTAGCCCTTTAACAGAGCCTTTACAGAATCCTTATCCAACGAAACAAGGCTCTTTCCACACGAACATTTGAAGTTTACTTCGAACGCTGCATCGAATGTGAAGACAAGCTTGTCGCTCTCGTAGCACGACTTGCAGAAAAAGTAATCATTACATTCCTCCTGGATTACTGTATTGCTTTCTTTTATGGTATTCACCTGTTTTGCAAACGCTTCTGCTTTTTCTGGATTAACATACCACGCAAAAGAAAGCCAGCCGTTAGTGTTTTTCGCAACGTAGTAGTTTGTAAGGCCGTAGCCCTGCATTATATTGAGTATGCGCCTTACTGCATTTATCTTGAGTCCGAGCTGTTCAGAAATATAATCATCCGTTCTTGGCGTAGCCAGAAGAGATATTACATCTATAGAATTTCTACTCACATTCTTCTTCAGATATTCAGATACATCTTGATTCTCTGTAAGGTATGCTATTGCCTTTTTGATTTCGCTGGGCTCTATTATTGGTGCCGCGCTTGGCGCTCTTGAAACATGTCTGACGGCTTCTGTTACCGGTTTGTGGTTTTTGATCTGAGTTGCCACGGTAGAATTAGAAACGGCCCTAGCATTTCCCGTTGGGTTTATTTTGCCGTGCTTCGTAATTTTTTTTGCTGGCATCTTCTTTACTGCCTTAATCTTTGATTTCGCAAGCACCTTTTTGCCTGCGTGCTTCGTGCCAACTACCGGCTTCGCAATCTTTCTGCTTATTACCTTTTTAGTATACTTTGAACTGTGTTTCTGAACCAACACACCACCAGATTTTTTATTCTTTAGGATTTGGGATTTCATAGATACACCGTCTCGTTAAAATGCGATTATGTTATTTTCCCTTAATTAATATTTATACCTTTCTGTGTATGCTATGACATGTACGTTGAATTTCAGAAATTTTTCAATCTCATAATCATAAAAACCGATGTTCTGCCTCGTGTATTTTCATCCAGTATCCGCAATATAATGGCAGTAATAAAAAGCCCCGCGCAGCTGTTTCGTATTTCAGCACATGAGCAACCGGGTTTACAGGCGAAGCCGTTCCGAGGCTTAAATATAAATATTCTTGCAGATAAATTCTCTCTGCCCTGCATAAAAGTTTTGCAGAAGTGATAATATGGGCATGTACAAGTACGCTAAGAGCAACATAATAACGGGGTTCAAAACAAGATCCGAAACGTATCGCGGCCGCCTTATAAAATGGCACTCTGAACCTCCTATAGTAAAGATAGAGAGGCCCACAAATGTGGCTAGGGCTCGCGAGCTTGGCTATCGGGCAAAGCAGGGAGTGATGATGGTCCGCGTTCGTGTTCAGGGCGGAACCAAGCGCAGGATTGCTGCAGACGGAGGAAGGAAACCATCAAAATCAGGTAAATACTATACGCGACACAAATCTGTGAAGCAGATAGCAGAGGAGAAGGCATCAAGGAAATTCCTCAACTTCGAAGCATTAAATTCATACTTCATAGGTAGTGCTGGCTCGGAAAACTATTATGAAGTAATAATGCTCAACAGGCACAGCCCCTCAATAAAGTCCGATGCAACCTATTCAAGAGTTGCGAAGCAGAAGGGCCGTGCGTTCAGGGCAGTAACCAGGGAAGGACGGCGCACAAAGGGCCTTGCGCAATGAAGATTTACAGCGCAACCATAAGAATAAGCAAGGCAGCAGCCATCAAGTACACAGATGCAATTGGCCCAATATCATCTTACAAGAGAAGCGAGATAAAAGTGGTAGAGACAAAGAATGAGATGACCGCACACATAAAGGCAGACGACATAACTGCGCTCATGGCGTCTTCAAACTATGTAATGAAAGCGGCGAAAGTTGCAGAAGCAGCGCTCAGAGTCAGAATTCCACAAAAAAAGAGAAGCGCATAATTTAATAACATATAAAAATTTAAGCCATTAATATTAATAAGCAACCTTTAGTCAGATTCTTCAATCTGTAAACGGCTTGTTAAAAGGTATTTCTTATGAGCAGTTCACGCCAATTTTGGCAGCGGAGAAGGGCACAGAGGCGTCTTCCACGGCTACGCTCGGCGAACGTGTCGCATGGTGAGCCGAAGCCAACAGGGATAATAGGTTTCAAGGCAGGAATGATGCAGCTTACTGTAATAGACGATTCAGAATCTCCAACAAAGCAGCGCGAGATAAACAGGGCCGTAACGATAATAGAGATACCGAAGATGGAGGTGTACGGAATAAGGCTGTACAAGACCGACCCCGTATCAGGATACATTGAAAGTGCCGGAGAGATACTTGCCCAAGATGTAGCACAGCGTGCAGGCGCAAAAAACACGCAGAAATCGAAGAAGGCGGATTCTATAAATGCGGAGGGCTACGACGACGTATCGCTTCTAGCTGTTGCATTCCCTAAGACGACCAACACACAGCAGAATCATGTCCAGAGGTTTGAAATCAAGGTTTCGGGCAAGGATACCAAGTCGAAGATGGAATTCTGCAGCAAAATGCTTGGAAAGGAGCTCAAGGCGGAAGAGGTATTCAAGGCTGGCCAGTATGTTGACGTAGTATCGATAACAAAAGGCCATGGATGGCAGGGCGTAATAAAGAGGTTTGGGGTGCAGCGCCAGGACCACAAGGCATCGCAGAAGATCAGGCACGTAGGCACCCTAGGAGCCTATAGCCAGGCAAAGGTCATGTATACCGTACCACAGGCAGGACAGATGGGTTTCCATTATAGGACCGAGAAGAACAAGCGCATACTAAAGATTTCAGGCGCGTCAGACGCGCCTGCGGTAAACAAGAGTTCAGGATTCAAGAATTATGGTACGGTGCGCGGCAATTTCATAGTGATAGACGGCTCCATTCCAGGGCCCGCACACAGGCTCGTAAGAATAAAAGGGTCGATGTCGTCAATGGGCGCCGCAGCAGTCAAGGAGCCCAAGATAGGCCAGATAATCAAGTAGGTAATTTTTCATGTCAGAAGCAAACGTGTTGAATATTGAGGGAAAGGAGGTCAGGCAGGTAAATCTCCCGGCAGCCTTTTCCGAGAAAGTAAGAGTTGACCTAATAAGAAGGGCCGTGCTCGCGGAGAGGTCTTCCCGCCTCCAGCCACAGGGTCACTTTGTTCTTGCAGGAATGCAGACCACTGCCACATATTATGGAAAGATGAATTCGTACAGATCAGGCAGGCACATGGGACAAGCAGTGCGCCCAAAGGAGAAGCTCGGAGGAGGGCGTCAGGGCAAGGTCAGGAGAATTCCTTCATCGGTAACAGGAAAGAGGGCACACCCGCACCAGGTCGAGAAGAAGATAATCGAGCTTATAAACAAAAGGGAGTATTCTAAGGCGGTGGCAAGCGCAGTTGCCGCAACATCATCTACGGCTTTCGCGGCTAGGCATGCAAAGGGGGTAAAGCTTCCTGTCGTGTTCTCAAACGAAATAGAGGCCGTGTCTAGAACAAAGGAGTTCGTCAAGGCCATAGAAGCGGCAAAGCTGGCCCATGCAATCAAGGACAATCCGGCGAGAACAGACAGCGGAAAGAGGCACATGTCGAGGTCCAGAAGCTACAGGAAGAGCATACTCGTAGTCGTAGGAGAGGACAAGGGCATAAAGAAGGCTGCCCGCAATGTTGCCGGCGTGGACGTATGCACGGTAAGCGAGCTAAGGGCAGAACTACTCGCTCCGGGAGGCAATCCCGGAAGACTTACGGTATGGAGCGAAAAAGCTCTCGAGAAGTGCGACGAATCGATAGGCAAACTCAGGGTTGTATGAAATGACAGTACTCATGTATCCGATAGCAACGGAGAAATCCGTAGGCATGATAGAAAGGCAGAACACGATAGCTTATGTAGTGGCGATGACGGCAACAAAGCCAGAAATAAAGAAGGAGTTCGAATCCCTGTTTGAAGCAAAAGTCGAGGGGATACGCACAGTAAATACTGCGGATAACCACAAGAAGGCTTTCATAAAGCTAAAGAAGGGATTCAAGGCCAGCGACATAGCGGTAAAACTGAAATTGGTGTGATAAATGGGCAAGAAGCTTAGACAGCAGAGAAGGGGCAAAGGTTCTAACGTATACCGTAAGCTGCCAAACACATTCGACAAGGAGATAAGATACGTTTCTGACACATCAAAGAGTCTAGCCGGCGAGGTCGTGGACTTCATCAACTCCACAGGGCATACAGCACCGCTGATGTCGATAATATATGATGATTTTTCAACAGGGTACCTGCTCGCTCCGGAAGGTATACGGAAGGGCGAGACAGTGCACATTTGCGACGGCAAGATAAGCCTTGGCAGCGTCGTAAAGCTACGCGACGTGCCGGAAGGAGTTCCGATATACAACATAGAAGCGAGGCCAGGCGATGGAGGAAAGTACGTGCGCGTAGCAGGGTCTTCAGCCTACATAACTGCTCATATGAACGGCAAGTCTTCGATAGTGATGCCGTCAAAGTCGCTCAAGCAGCTTAGCGATGAATGCAGGGCGCAGCTCGGCGTTGTTGCCGGGGGCGGAATACTTGAGCAGCCGCTTGTCAAGGCTGGCAAGAATCACTACCGCATGCACGCAATAAACAAGCTGTGGCCAAAGAACCGCGGAGTGAAGATGAACCCAGTGGACCACCCGTTCGGAGGAAAGCAGCACCACGAAGGAAAGAGCACAATGACATCAAGGAATGCGCCGCCAGGAAGAAAGGTAGGCCACATAGCAGCAAGGCGCGTAGGAAGGAAAAAGAAAGGATGATTGAATGGCAGAGAGAATAGCATACAGGGGAATGACTCCTTCGGAAATAAGCGCGCTCAGCGATCAGGATTACCTTAAGATGTTGAAATCTAGGCAGAGGAGGAGCGTGATTCGCAACTCGCTCAAGTACAGGATGCTGAGCGAAAAAATAGCCGAGCAGAAGAAATCCGGCTCGGCAAAGCCTGTCAAGACGCACATACGCGAAGCCGTAATACTGCCCTCCTGGATAGGTATGACGATAAACGTCTACAACGGCAAGGAGTTCCAGCAGCTAACCATATCCGCAAACATGCTGGGCCACAGGCTCGGAGAGTATGCGTACTCTACAAAGCGCGTCGTTCACTCCTCGCCGGGAATAAGGGCGACAAAGGGAAGCAAGTTTACTGAGGTGAAGTGATGAATTATTCTTTCAACAGGAGTCGTTCCGGTCTCGTTTTCGCAGGCCTGAACGATGTCAACGCCAGCTTCAAAGATCTTGCTGCGGTATGCTCTGCAATACGTTACAACAGCGTCCCGCGTGCAATCGACATACTCGATAGCGTCATAGACAATGGCAAGCCGATAGAATATAAGAAATACAACAAGCACATGGGTGCAAGGCATGAGCTTGGCGGAAAGAAGGGCAGGTATCCGATAAAGTGCGCCACGCTGGTGAAGAAGGCCCTTATGAGCGCCGCAGCCAACGCGCGTAGCAAGGGATATGAGCCCGACATGATGTACGTTGTTCACGCAGCTGCCAACAAGACCCAGATAATCATGCGAACTCCGCCGAAGGGCAGACTATTCGTAGTGACTGGCGGCTGGGGCTATTCCCCGATAAGAAGATCTGACATAGAGCTTTCGAAGATAGAAATAGGGCTGGGCACAGGAAACGAGGAGCATCTCGGCGCCGGGATGAAGGCAAGGATCAAGAAGTCTCAGGCGATAGAGGCAAAGCACCCTGCAAAGAAGCAGAAGCCCGTAATAACTCCGAAGCCAAAGAAGGCAGAACAGCCTGCAAAGCACAAGGCGCATCCAGAGCTCGCCCAGAAGAATGTTGAGACGCCACAGCCTTCCAAACCGGAGAAGGAAGAGAACAAGTGATACAATGGCAATAGAGAAGAAATTCATAGAGGATTCGATTGTGAAGCTAAACGTCTCAAGATACTTGGGAAAGGAACTCTCCCGCGCAGGATTTTCAAAGGTCGACATACAGAAGACTCCTGTCCTCACAAGGATAACTGTCTACGTCCTCAACCCGGGCAGAGTGATAGGGCGCGGCGGGAAGACAATCGATGCATTGACAGACTCGATAAAGAAAAGATTTGGGATAGAAAACCCGCAGATAAGCGTCATGGAGGTTGAGAACAAATCACTCGAACCGCTCCTAGTCGCAAAGGACATAACGATAAAGCTCGAGAAGGGCATAAATGCAAGAAAGGTTGTTCAGTTCACATTGAGAAACATAATGGAAAACGGCGCGCTTGGGGCAGAAATAATAGTAAATGGAAAACTTGCGGCAAAGGGCGCCAGGGCAAAATCCATAAAGAAGAATGTCGGTTACATACCGAAAGCGGGGGATGTCGTCAACCTCGTAAGAGAAGCATACGCGGTAGCGTATCCAAAATACGGGGCAATAGGGGTCAAGGTAAGGATAGTACCGCCAGGCACAAAGTTCCCGGACAGAGAGGTAAAGAAGCTTGAAATACCTAGGGCCATAACCAACGGCTGATTGCAGTGTCTGCATTGTTAACAATAATTGTTGCTTTTCTCAGCATGTTTATTCCCGG
>JAJZWO010000024.1 GCA_021846635.1 Microcaldota archaeon
GCGAGAGCAATTTCGCTGCAGTGCCTGCCGCGCTCTCCACAATAAGCTCGGTATCCGAGAGCTTCGCAGTGAGCCCGTCCACATTCAGCCAGTCCTTCAACACCCCATCAAAGCCCGTGGATTACGGTCTTTCAGAAGTGCTGCTCTACGGCGCAAACACAAACTACAAGACGTTCCTGACCGCAGGAATAATAGCGATGGTAGCTGCTTTCGGCTCACTTTTCGGAGGAGGCATATCCCTAATAACTGACAGGCAGCTTGGAAACCTCAAGTCGTTCCTACTTTCTCCGATAAGCAAGAACGCAGTAATACTGGGCAAGGTCCTCTCCGGCACTGTGCAATCGGTGCTTTACGGCGTGCTGGCGCTGATTGTCGGGCTGATAGCGGGTGCGGGAGTTGCTATGGGGGTCCTCGGAGTGCTATGGATATTGCTCATAGTGGTGATGATATCTCTGGGCTTCAGCGGCGTTACCATAATACTCGCATCAAGGATGTCTCAGATACAAACATATTCCATACTCGGAAACGTGATAGTCCTACCGATGTGGTTCCTCTCTGGGGCGTTCTTCCCAGCAAGCTCCCTCCCTTCGTTCATGCAGCCATTCAGTACATTCAATCCCATGACATACGCCGTATCAGGGATGCGCGACGTGATGCTGGTAGGCTACTTCCCTGCCGGTTCTGTACTTCTTGACATAGGTGTGCTTGTAGCATTCCTTGCGTTCGGAGTGCTGGCGAGCTTCAAGCTGTTCAAGCCAAATATAAGCTGACGATAAAATGTTAAAAGGTGTAAAAATGTGGAAAACAAGCAAGGCATTTGCCATGGTGCTGCCTGTGATGGTAGCAATGCTCCTGGTCCAGGCTTCATACGCGCAGTCAGTTAACTCGGGCTCGACGGGCGGCGCCCCGAGCGGCAGCGGCGCCCTGTCTCTCGAGGCATTAACGCTTTCTCCGCAGTACGTGGTTTCCGGAGAAAATGTAACCATATCATTCCAGCTATTCAATTCGTATTCAGGGACGCTCCAAAACGTTAACCTGCAGCTTGAGGCATCAAATCCTTTGCTCAATGTATCCCCTTCGTACACCAACCTGATAGACGTAATAGGGAGCGGCATTTACGGAGGCAGCGGTTTTGACATATACACCTACAAGATTCACATTCCATCAACTCTCCCTTCCGGAGTATACACGATAGACGTGGTAGCTACTTATGAAACATCCGTAAGCGACGGGGTAACGAGCTATGATACCCCTGGTGAATCTGTAATGCCTATAAGCATATATGTCCACGGCAAGCCCGGCATAGGATTTAGCATAGCCCCGTCATCCCAGCTGGTTCCAAATTCAGAGGCACAAATCGAAGTAAATGCGCAAAACACCGGCACAGGCACTGCATATAACGTCACCGCAACTATACTCAACTCAACCTATTTCAAGCCTTCAGGGGCAAAGAGCCTTATACTCGGAACAATGGATCCTGGCGCTTCATACGGCTCCTCCGCATCCATATTCGTAGCAAGCAACATCACCAACGGAACACATCAGCTCAGGCTTGCCCTAAGCTACCAGGATGAGAACGGAACGTACGAGCACACAAATGCAAGCGTTCCAATCTCAGTGCTGCTAAACAGCCCTAACATTATCGCGACGGTCCAGTCCACCCAGCCCTCGCAGCTATACGTCGGCTCCAACCAATCTGTTGAGGTAGCCATTGAGAACGTAGGCAGCGGAACGGCGAGGAATGTCAGCGTCTCGTTCCGCAGCGGCAGCGGCGCGATAGTAGGGAGCGCTGCATCAAGCTTCTTCATAAGCTCACTCCAGCCGGGGCAGTCTGTTCCGGAGATGATAACAGTCAGCTCAAATCAGTCAGATCCCAAATCTGTCGCGCACGTATATACCTCGCTTTCGTATAAGGGCGCGAACTATGCAGGCAACTACTCAAAGGTTGTCCCAATAAACCTGAGCGTATTCCCATCTGCGGTGTTTAACGTAACATCCGTGCAGGGGAGCTTGCAGCCAGGGGCTACCTATAAGCCAGTCACATACACGATAAAGAATGTCGGCAACGAGCCGGCATCACAGATTTCTCTCTCGCTGCAGTCTATATACCCGATAACTCCGATATCCGGCAACGCATACATAGACAGCCTTGCGCCAAACCAGAGCGCAACCGTGACATTCTATGTCGATGTCGACTCTAACGGGGCAGACGGATCATACCCGGCGACAATATACGAGCAGTGGCGCCAGCCGAATGGAGCCATATCGCAGCAATTCTCCGGCTCGAACAGCTACTACATGGCGGTTGGCGGCAAGCAGTATGCTCCTTCCGGCGCTACGTCAGAAGAAGCTGCGCCAAACTACTCCGGCTACATCTATGCTGCAATAGCGGTGGTTGTTATCGCCATAGCGCTATTCGCGGTTAGCATGCGCTCAAGGCGCTCATCCGGCGCGAAATCGCAGAAAGCCATAGAGGGCGAAGGTGCCGAAAGCGAAAGGCATGGTGGCGCAAAGAGGAGGAAGTAATAAAATAGGTGTTACATCCATTATTGTGTGATATGGATGGCCATAAGCAGCCCGCGCAAGGCGGTTGACGAGCTCCTGGAGAAGTACGGGATACCCGCATGGGTAAAGCCCTACATCTACAGGTACATACGCGGCAACCCTATACAGGCAATAAAGCACGCCGCTAGCTTTGTCGAGATAAAGCGCAAGAAGGGTGAGGTGACAAACTCACACGTGAAGCTGCCGAACGGCATGAAATTCGACATCAAGTTCGTAATGCACCTGCTTGACATGTTCTACTACGGCGAGGAAGAAATATCCAAGATATACGCTGAATGGTCGGCGGACAGGCTTGGCGCCGATGCAGTCAAGTACGCGCCCCACTTCGTCGAGCTTTCAGAGGTAAGCCAGGGTCACGCAAGGGCTGTGCGCAACCTGATAGAGGGCTTGGGGAACAAGCTCTCAGACCCTTCGAAGGAGACCAAAGAGGTCTTCGGCTACATTCGCGGCATAAAGGACTGGAAGCAGCGTGTGGTCGTATCTGGCCTCATAATGCGCAAGACCTACGGCATACCGTTCGGCTATGTTTTCTACAAGGTGTTTTATCCTGTTGCGCCTGAGTTCATGCGCTCCTTCGGCAAGGTGTTTGAGAAGACAAGCGAGATAGTATCATGGGGCGAATCCGAAGCGTCAAGCATAATATCCTCCAAATCGGTTGACGAGCCCGAGCTCGCCGCGACCACTGAGCATGTGCTTGCGTACATATACAAGTCTATAAGCGCTGAGATGCCGTACGCCAAGAAGCAGGGCATTGAGCCCGAGGGAAAGCTCCTTCTTGAACTGGCAATTGCGTATCCGCTTCATGCGATGCAGGAGCTGGGAATGAAGATTGACATAGACGCTGAGATCGAGGCCATAAAGAAACTCTCCAAGGAGGTTTGACGCCGCACTGGCTGCAAGGCCAAGAGCAAGTCAGCATGCCTCTTCCGGTAAAGCCGACAAAAAGCACAATCTATAAATAGCTGCTCCAATAAATACATCATCAGGCGATATTTGGGCAACCAAATCCTATACTGTTACTAATGGTGTGAGCATGGCTGAGGAAATACAAAACAACAAAACCAATGGAGCGGACGGGGAGAATACGATATACATAGGCAAGAAGCCGACGATGAACTACGTGCTCGCAGTCGTAACGCAGTTCAACAGCGGCCAGAGCAAGGTTACGATAAAAGCCCGCGGCAACGCAATCTCCAGGGCGGTAGATGTGGCCGAGATAGTGCGCAACAGGTTCATGCCCGGCATCAGCTCTCCGGGAGGCGAGAGCATAAAGATAGGCTCAGAAGAGCTGGCGAACGAGGACGGCACAAAGTCCAAGGTGAGCTTCATACAGATAAGCGCGAAGGTCGGGCAGTCAGTCTCGGCCGGAGAGAACGCACAGATCGACGGCCAGGACAATGTCATATACATAGGCAAGAAGCCGACGATGAACTACGTGCTCGCAGTCGTAACGCAGTTCAACAGCGGCCAGAGCAAGGTTACGATAAAAGCCCGCGGCAACGCAATCTCCAAGGCGGTTGACGTAGTCGAGATAGCCAGGAACAGGTTCATAACCGCAATGCCAAACCCGAGCGGCGAGGGCATAACCATAAAGTCTGAGGAGGTTCAAAACGAGGACGGCACAAAGTCCAAGGTCAGCTCCATGCAGATAGTGCTGTCCAAGTAACGCGGTACTACTGAAAAAGCTTTATAATAGCTCATGAGATAGAGGGGTAGTCGCTGCGTGGTTTGATGATAAGGACCCATTACGTTTCAGAACTCAGCGCCGAGCTCAACAACAAGAGCGTCACAGTTGCGGGCTGGGTTCACGAGGTCAGGGAGCTCGGAAAGATAACTTTTCTTCTACTCAGAGACAGGAGCGGCATCGTGCAGGTAACTGCCAAGAAGGGCATAGTGCCTGATGACGTAATCGCCTCAATGTCGCTGCCCAAGGAGAGCGTCGTAAAGATAACAGGAGTTGTCAAGGAGAACAAGGAGGCGAGGAGCGGCTTCGAGATAGTGCCATCGGAAGTCGTCGATCTCAATCCTATATCGTGGCGCATACCGTTCGAGGTGACCGGCAAGGTCGATGCGGATCTCGACGTGAGGCTCAACTACAGGTACATAGACCTGAGGCGCCTCGAAACTACAGCTATCTTCAAGATACAGTCAACCATACTAAACAGCTTCTCATCGTACATGATGAGCCACGGGTTCATACAGATACGCCCGCCTGACATAGTCGCAGAGGCGACAGAAGGAGGCACAGAACTTTTCGGCGTCGACTACTTTGAGACGAAGGCCTATCTGGCGCAGTCTCCGCAGCTGTACAAGCAGCTCGCTGTGATAGGCGGCCTGGACAAGGTGTTCTCGATCGTTCCGGTGTTCAGGGCTGAGAAGTCAAACACCTCATACCACCTGAACGAGTCTACGCAGATGGACATCGAGATGGGCTTCGCCAATTCCGACGATGCTGTATCGCTTCTGTCTAATGTGCTCGTATCGATAATAAAGGACGTGAACGAGAAGAACGCGCCGGAGCTGAAGGTGCTGCAGAAGGAGCTTCAAGTTCCGAATGTCAAGATAGCTACTTATTCGGAAGTGGTAGACGCGATAGCCGCGAGCGGCAAGGAGATAAAGTTCGGAGACGACCTCTCCCGCGAATCGGAGGCGCTTGTCAAGGACCTGTTCGGCGAGGCGGTGATAGTCAGGGACTATCCCACATCACTTCGCGCATTCTACTCGATGCCTGACGACAACAATCCAGAGATAACAAAGAGCTTTGACATGATCTACCGCGGCGTCGAAATATCAAGCGGGGCACAGCGTATACACCTGCCAGAGCTGCTGATAGAATCAATAAGGAAGAAGGGCATGAACCCAGACAGCTTCAAGTTCTACATAGACGCGATGAGGTCTGGCGCTCCGCCGCACGCTGGGTGGAGCATAGGGTTAGAGAGGCTCACGATGCAGATAACCGGGATGAGCAACATACGCGAATGCGCAATGTTTCCCAGGGACAGAAAAAGGCTGACTCCTTAGCCCTATTCAAAACGGCTTGCTACTTTGATACTACCTTCTCTTGAATCTCCCCGGTCAGCGTGTGCGGGAATCCTGACTGTATGTCGGTATAGTTCATCTCCACATAGCCCGTGTAAAGATCCCCTATGGTGCCGCTGTAAGGCGCGTTGTTGTTCGTGTAGCATTGGACGACGAATGTCTGGTTGCCCCCTATCGGTATCGTGTACGGGGTTGAGAATGCAACCATGTGCGATATCGAGGGCTGCGAGTTGCACCCTATAGAAGTAACGTTTATCGGCCCTTCTGTTGA
The DNA here is from genome assembly GCA_021846635.1 of Microcaldota archaeon. Lineage (GTDB taxonomy): Archaea > Micrarchaeota > Micrarchaeia > Micrarchaeales > Micrarchaeaceae > JAJZYW01. Next base: position 5,876 of record JAJZWO010000024.1, read on the forward strand.
CTGCTCAACGTTTATTGTGAGAATGCCGTTCTCGGTGAATGTGCTGCCAAGGCATCCGAAGTCTGCCTCGAAGACACAGGAGGTATGCACGTATGTGCTTGGGCTGAAGAGGCCAAGCTCGTAGAGTACCGCAAGCGCTATCGCTATCACCAGTATAGCCCAGCCATACGTTGTCAGGTACTCTATAGCGCTCTGTGCTTTCATAAATATCACTCAGTGGAGCGTAGCCACCAATCCGTCAATAACTCCGTTTACTCCTATACCCCCGGTGGACCTCACAAGTATCCTATGGCTCAGTACCGGCTTGGCGAGGAACTTTATGTCGTCAATCGTGACCTCCCCTCTTCCTTCTACGAGGGCTTTCGCCTTGCCGCAGTTCATGAAGCTTATCTCGGCTCTGGGGCTGCCTCCCATTACTACGTGTATGTCCTTCCTTGTGGCGTCGACCAGGCGCGTTATGTAGCCTATCACGTCGTCGCTTATGCTCACTTTCTTCGCCTCCTCCTGGAGCTTGAGTATGTCATCCTTGCCGAGCACCCCTTCCACATCGCTCCTGCTTTCGCTTTCTTTTATCCTCAGCATCTGCGCCTCCTCCTCCATCGAGGGATACTTGACTTCTATCCTGATAAGGAACCTGTCGGCAAGCACCTTCGGCAATGCTGTCGTGCCTTCTATGTTGAGCGGGTTCTGCGTCGCAAACGCAATAAACGGGTCGGGAAGCTTCATGTCCTGGCCGCCTATGGTAACCTGGCGCTCCTCAAGAGCCTCAAGAAGGCTGGTTGTCGTCTTCGGCGGCGCCCTGTTGAGCTCGTCAATCAGCAGCATGTTGTTGAATATCGGGCCCTTCTTGAGCTCAACCTCACCCTTGTCGTTCGCGTACGTATAGCCTATAACGTCCCGTATGTCAAGGTCAGGCATGCCCTGTATCCTTCCGAAGCTCGCGCTTATGCTTTCGGCAAGCGTCTTTGACATGGTTGTCTTTGCGACTCCAGGCACTCCCTCAAGAAGAACATGACCGTTCGCAACTATGGATATGAACATTAGCTCTATCACATCCTCCTTGCCGGATATGTGCTTCTTTACCTCGGCAAGCACCTTCTGGTAAGCTTCTTTCCCATCCATCTGCAAATCTCCTCAAAAGCTTTATATACCCTTACGGGCATATAAATATGAAAGCATTCGAAGTAAAACTATTAATAGTTTCGGCTTTTGGACAGTGGTATCTATGATTGGAGAGAAAGCTGAATTCAAGGGGGTTGCAACGCTTACCGAAGTGTACGAGATACTCGAAGAGAGGCGCAAGATGAAGGAGCCCACATACGAGCAGGAAGTTGCGCTCGAGCACGCCAAGAAGTACGGCATGGAGAAGAAGAAATACGAGAAGCTCAAGTCCGAGCTCGGAAAGGACTCGAACTACACAGACAGGATCATATCGAAAATAAGCGACATAAGGCCAAAGAACGCCATGCTGTTGAAGCAGATATTTGCGAGCGAAAACAGGCCCATCACTGACGAGGAAGTATCGCACATACTTTCGATATTAAAAGAGCGTGGCTGAAATCATGATTGAGGCTGCGAAATACATGAAGGTTGGTATCAAATGGCTGGCGAGGAGCGAAGAGAGGAGAACGCATACGTGCTTGACTTCATGCGCAGCGGCAAGTCTTTTTCTACAAAGCCCGAGCCCATAGCACAGCTGATAGGCGAGAACTGGTTCACGCTTCTTGAAGCTACCGCAAAGCCTGACGTCAGCATGGCTCTTGGCGAGAAGGTGTACATAGGCAGTGCGGAGCGCGAGAAGATATCTCTTATAAAGTCCAGGATAACCTACGACCAGCTGACCGAGACTGCGAAGGGTGAGCTGCCAGTCGTCCTGTCGAAGATAATATCGGAGAACGAGAAGAGGTTCGTTGACATATTCAACAACGCCGGGCCGCTGAACATACGCCAGCATTCGCTTGAGCTTCTTCCAGGAATAGGAAAGAAGCACCTCACCTCGATACTGAAGCAGCGCGAAGCCAAGAAGTTTGAGAGTTTCTCAGATATATCCTCTAGGGTGGCGCTCATGCAGGACCCTGCAAGGATAATAAGCGAGCGCATCATAGCCGAGCTTCGCGGCGAGGAACGCTTCTACATGTTCGTCAAGCCTTACGTAAGGCGCTGAGATGCAGTCCACACCAGGAGCAAAGCGCGTGTCATTTCTTCCTCTTGAGCCATCAATGGCGGACAGGCTCGCAGAGCTCGGCAACGACGCAGATGTCTCGAGGTACGCTGCATCCGAGTCGCAGTTTCCATTTCCGTACGAGAGAGACGACGCACTCTCTTTTATTGAATCATCTATCGCCGAATCGGCTGCTGGGGCAGGTCTCCATTTCGCTGTTGTGGCGGAAGGGGGCGACATCATAGGCGCAGCAGGAATAAGCAATATAAACAGGCAGGACAGGCACGCAGAGATAGGCTACTGGCTTGGCAAGGCATACTGGGGGAAAGGCTACGGTGCCGAGACGGCTACGCTGCTATTGCGCATAGGCTTTCAGGAGCTTGGCCTCAACAAGATAAGCTGCATAGTTCCGGAGGGGAACGACCGCTCTGCAAGGCTTCTTGAAAAGCTTGGCTTCAGGAACTACGGCATATTAAAGGAGGAATCGTTCAGGGATGGCAGGTTCATGGACTGCAGCGTATACGCGATTCTGGCGCGCGAGTTTGACCTGGGCAAACGCGGCATATCGTAAACATCAATTATCTCCTGAGTTTTTTCGAGGATGCCTCCGCCTTTGCCTTGTCAAGCAATCCAAAGGCCTCTATTACGCTGTCCATAAGATCCATGGCGTGGAGGGTGGAGCCCGCTTTTGCTTCAGCATCAGTTTTGCCGCCATTGGCCATGCTAAAAAATATGCCAGACAGCTTCTCCGCGCCTGCCTCTATCAAATATATCCTCCTCATCAGTTTTTTCCCCAATTCCGATTCAGCCTGCAACAGTTCAGCGGCACGATACGGAGCCTCCCTGTCAAGCTCAACCAGGTATTCGCACGCCATCTTCAAGACACCGCTATGGAATGCCCCTAACCCGTATCCATTCTGGCTTATGTACGCCAGCCCAGCGGCCGCTCTCCTTATGCCATTTTCCTCTGGGCTCCCTGCCTTCTCTGCTTCCCCCTCATCCACTTTCCCTCCAAGAAGCCCGCTGTATTTCCTTCCGAAGAGGAATACCCTATGGTATTCGAGTGGGTTCGCCATCTTCAGAGCCTCCAATATCGCTTCATTCATCTCCGACCTGCTATGCATCAGCGCTCCCCTCAGTCCGGCATCATCTGAGAGCAATTTCTCCCACATCAAGAGGTTGTCCCTTGCCATCCTGTATACTTCGCACTCATCATGCCTCTCAAGAATTGCATTGTATGCATTACCCGTTATGATTATTTCTGAGTAAGAAGAATAAAATTTATCCGATGAAAGCTTCCCTTCAATGCTTTCAGAAGCGAGCACATATATGGCGCATGAGGAGAAGAAATGGTTAAGAGACAAAGCGCCAATCCTTTTCTGCTCTATGCTCACGCTTTCTATGTGATCAATTATCGCGTCAAGCGCAACCCTGTTATCCTCCTTAATATCAAGCCCTAGCACCATTCTGGAATAAGCTTCGTGCAGCTCCCTCCTCATGTCCGTCGATTTTTCCACCATGCTAAACCTTCTCCATACATGATATTTAAATCTTGACACCTTCGCAGCCATGGCATGCATTTACCGAGGCACGCCTCGCCAAGGCTTCCAGCAATAATAAAATTTTAGGATGCGCTGTTGAGCGGGAGAGGCCTAAGATATCAAGGGCCTCTCCGCCCAAGCGCTTACTGGGCTTTTCTAGTCCTTATGCTTCCTCCGCCATGAATATTGCGGCACTACCGAAGCTCATATCGTTTTGTTTTGCGATTTTTTTGCTTTTTTGTATCTTCGCGGC
>JAJZWO010000025.1 GCA_021846635.1 Microcaldota archaeon
CCAGTATGACAGAGGCTGCGACTACCGAAACTATCGCAGCATACGCATAGGAGAAAGCCGGGCTTATCCCGTAAAGGAGGCCCATGGCTATGTTTCCTATGAATATTCCTACGCTTCTCGATGCTGTGAGCGACCCCATTCCCCTGCCTATCTTGCTGCCGCTTTTGACTATGGATACAAGGCTGGGCTCAAGCGTGTCTATGGTGCCTATCGCCATCCCCATGAACAGAACCGCGGCATACATGACGTATATGCCGAGATGGAGTGCGTACGCTATTCCTATCGCGGCTGTCGCTATCGCCGACATGAGATAGCCCAGGACGCCGAGCCCTTTTATCAGTCTTATCTTCCTGCTCCCTATGAAGTAGCCGAAGAGCGCCGAGCCTACCAGGAATATCAGGTATGAGAGATAGCCGAGAACGTTGTTTGATGAATACTGCGCTATCGTGAGTATGGGGAAGCCGAGGCTGTAGAAGCTGAACCCGTAGAGCGCAGTCGCTATTATGACGCCCTTGTACGCCATTGACCCCCTTACGCGCGCCATGCGCTCCTTCTTCATCTGCGGTTTTGGGCTTGACGCCTTGCGCTTCTTCTCCTTTACGAGAAGAAGCAGGACAGTTGAGAATAGTATCGGTATTGCTGTGAGCAGTATTATGTACCTGAGCGGAACACCGAGAAGCGAGAGCGATATCAGCAGTATTATTGAGAATGCTCCTCCTCCGACGTCAAGCGCGTTGAGGAGCCCGAACACCTTTCCCCTGTTGCTCTCGTTTACCTCGTCATTCAGAAGAGCCCGGCGGGAGGGCGACCTGAAATTCCTAGAGAGCCAGCCCCCGCTGAAAAGCGCCGCAGCTTCATAGAAGTTTGCAGCTATCCCCGAAAGCGAGAGTATCGGTATCAGTATGTTTCCCAGGATCGTTATCTTCTTCCTTCCGAAAATGTCCGACAGTACGCCGCCGTAGTAAGCGAGAACGGCGCCGAATCCCGACGATACCGCAACGGTTATTCCGAAAACGTATGGAGGCGCATGCAGTATTATAACCATTAGTATCGGGAGAGCTGCGACTACGGACTGGTAGCCGAAATCCGCAAAGAAAGCGGAGAACGATATCAGCAATGCGTTCCTGCTTATTCCATCCATGCAAACACCCTATGCATTAATCATATGCGAATCCTATTTTGCCATTACGGACTTGACCGTGCCAACAGCGAACATGCGCGGCATGCGCTCGCCTATTAGTATGAACCTGTCGCCGGCGCTTATGGGCGTCTGGCGCTTTAGCGATATGTTGTAGCTTCCGTCGGGCTGCTCGTCGACTTCAGCTTCAGAGACCGAGAACGCGTATACCAGGCTGCACCTCATCTTCTCCGCTTTCTCCTTCGAAAAGCGGCTGAAGGTTATCTCGGCGTTGATCGAATCGGCGTACGGCACTCGCGAGGAGGCGAGTATGTCCCCTTTCTTTATAGAATCGCTGTCTATGCCCTTCATGTTTATCCCTATGCGCGTGCCGGCTTCTGCCTCCTTTATGTCGACGTCCTGCGCCTGCAGGCTCCTTACGGTCACCTCCCTGCCGCTGCTGTGCATCAGCACGTCATGCACCTTGACTTTTCCGGATACTATGACTCCTAGGGCCACGTCGCCGACGCCCTTGACGCTGAACGCCCTGTCAAGCACGACCCTGGGCGACTCCTGCAGCCTTGCAGGAACGACAGACGGAAGCTCGTCCCTTATGCGCTGCGGGTCTATGACCTTGTACTTCACGCTGCCTCCCAGAAGCTTCGAGACGTCGGAATCTGGCGTCAGGAGCAGCGTCTTCCCGAGAAGCTCCGCCGCGGCAACGACCTCGCCGAAGAGAGCATCTGGATTTTTGGTGTCAAGTATTATGGCATCGGCAAGCGCGAGCGCCTCCGCCAGGCCGTAGTACTTTGAGGATATGTCAGACGGGGCTAGGACAACAAGGTTGCCGGATGAGGTCCTGCCATTGTAGAACGTTATCCCGTTTGAAGCGCCCTTCTTTCCAAGGCTCTCGGCTATGCTTTCGCTGTTCGGCACAGCCACTATGATGTCAGGCATCTTTGCACCGTTCAGATTTTTACCAGGCAAATAATAAAAGCGTGAGGCATGCCAGGGAACGCTTATAATGTTTTGTTGAGAAAGCGTATCATGACGAAATTACTAGTAGTTGTGTCGAGCGCTGATAAAGCGAAAATAAACTTGGCGCTTGCGTTCAGCAAGAACCAGAAGGCCGCGGGGCATGATGTAAGGCTTATATTCTTCGGCCCGAGCGAGGCAATGGTAGCCAAGGATCAGGAGCTGGCAGCTTCCGTGAAGGATGCCTTCCCGGATGAAAAGCCCAGGGCCTGCGTCTTCGTCGCCGAGAACAGCGGCGTTAAGGTTGAGCTTGAAAAGATAGCCGAACTGGTCAAGGCGGGGCAGTACATAACCGGAAGCATAGATGAAGGTTATTCGACAATAAGCTTCTGAGCTGCCCGTGTCTCGCGGGCGCGTTGTGGTGTATGCATGCTCTTCGGGAGAAGGGAGGATGTCGAGGAAGTCGCAGCGGATGCGTTGCTTGGCGCCGTTACAAAGCTCTTCGACGCGAAGGTCTCGAGCCTGGACTCGAAGGCATCCAGGATAGCGTCCGAAATAGAGGAATCCATAGCAGCGTTCAGGAACGCCTGCGAACGCTTCGGCAAGCTCGAGAAGGACCCTGATTTTGAGTACATGAAGCCCACTAACGAGGCGCAGGTGCGCAACAACAAGGGCATATACGTGTATTCGCTGCTCAGGGCAATGGAGCCAGCGCGCGGGGAGCACAAGGGCACGCGCTACCACAAGTACAGGGCCGTGCTTGATTCCACCAAGGGCATCATAGATGAGGTCTTGAAGATAAATGGGATGTTCAGGCAGGTCCTGGAAGCCTATTCAAACGACCTTGACGACTTCAAGAGGTCCTTCTCAAGGCTGGAGAAGAATGTGAAAAGGCTTGAGGCTGAGCTTTCGGCGAGGGGAAGCGACCTCTCTGAGTACGAGACGCTGGAGAGGCATATCGATGCGCTCCAAGCAGCAATCGACGAGAGAAACGCAATTGGAAAGGAGGTTGCCGAGACGTCGTCCATGCCTTCCGGAAGTGGTGATCCGGAGAGCGGGCTGCACACGCTCGAGAATACTGAACGCAAAAGAAGGGAAGAGCTCGACAGGCTTGAGGGAAGGAAGGCAGAGCTGAAATCCGGAATGCTCACAAACCTTGGCGTAATGCAAAAAACTGCAAGGAAGTACGACCATTCTTCTGCAAGCAAGATAAAGATTGGCGAATATATTGCAAATGCCGAGAACATGCTTATCCGCGATCCGTCTGGATTCGCAGATTTCGTCGGGCAGGTTGCATCCATGGATGCTGCATTGCGGGACGGAAGCCTTGGAATAAGACCATCAAAGGACCTGTCTGATGCAATAGGCTTCGTGCTGTCCGGCAGAATGGAGGATATGGTAAAGGAGTTCAACGATATTGATGCAAAGGCAAAGCCCATATCGGATGAGCTTGCAGACATTCGCATAGAGATGGACAAGATTGCTGGGGTTAAAGGGCACATCCTTGATGCGAAAAGGGAGATATCAGAACTCAATGCAAGAAGTGCAGAACTCGAACGCAGCATAACGCTCATGAAATCGGACATAGAGCGCGGCATCTATGCAGCTTACAGAAAGCGCATACGCATATTGTGACCAGGCTATGCGAAACCCTCCCTCTCGACTGTTCCGCACCTTATGCACTTGTACATCGTGAGCGGAACCTCGTCGCCGCGCACTATTCCGTAGAACATCAGCTCTGCTTTGTCGCAGCCGCACTTCCTGCAATCATGGTGAACCCAGTTTGGAAATGGCACTTTGTAGCCGCAGTTGCTGCAGACGTAGTAGACCCCGTCGCCTTCCTCCTTCGTGTTCAGGACAAGGTGGCACTTTGGGCATTCAAGCATGGCATTTGGCATAATGAACTTCTTGTCTCTCCAGATTTAAAAGTGTTTCGAAGAAACGCTCACGTTGCCCCCATGTCTTGATTTAAGCAGCGTTAGATACCTGTTGTCGACCGAAAATGACCCAATTGCAAGAATGCGGAGCCTGCCATGCGCTTTTTCTATTACCGTCGTAGTCGCGTTCTTCACTGATATGCCCGTGCCCGAAAACTCGTCCAAGCCGATAATCTTTCGCAATGTATTGTCTATGCAGCTCTGGTGTGTCACTGCTATGTAGGTCCCTTCATCCGGAAGGGCGCGCAGAAATGAGGACATCCTCGCGGCTATTGCCGCACCCTTCTCCATGCTTCTCTCAAGCTTCCTCGAACGCAGCATTTCGGTTTCCCACAGCCCCTTCATAGCGCTTGATCCCTCAAGCCGTCCGAACGACAGCTCCCTGAGCCGTGCGTCTACTTTTATATCCATACCATGGTATCTGTTTATTATCTTTGCCGTTTGCATTGTACGCTCGAGCGGACTTGAGAAGATGGCGCTCACCTTTATCGTCTTAAGCTGCGATGCGGTCATTTCGGACTGTTCGATTCCCCGCTTTGTGAGGGGGTAGCCCTTTATTGAGGAGGTAAGAACGTCCTTTGTGTTATTCTGCGCCTCGCCGTGCCTAACCAATATCAATATCGACATCTTAACACATCGTACGTATAGCACTAACACCATAAAAAATGTTGGTGCGGTATAAAGAACGCATTAGCTCCTTATTATTTCGTGTAGATCTTTCTTCATTAGCTCGGCATATTTTTCGCCGCCGAGCCCAAGAGCTGAATGGCTTACTTTAGAAAAATTGGGTATGCTCCCGAAATGATGCATGAACACCTCCCTGAGTTCGTTCGAATGCGGTCCGTTTACATCTCCGTAGGAATCCGAAAGCCACAGCGCATACAGCATGGACACCTGATTGGGAGCTGAAGGAACGAGCACTTTCGTACCGTTTACGTTGACAAACTTTGAATAGCTGATTATGTCGTTGACGTTTAAGCCGAGAAATGAGCGTGCCAATGAGCCCGGGGCCGCGCCTATTTTTGACTCTATAGCATCCACCGTCGCTTTGTGCCTCGCCCCATTCATTCCTATGGTTACATCTGATGACGTAATAGTATCGTAGAACTTGATGGACCTATTGCTTATTGATTCTATGATGAGCCCCTTTGATTTTGCATAGTCGTTGTCTACCGGAATCCGGTATATGTTGGGCATTAGGTAGGACATCTCTGCAATATGGATGTCAGGATTGCAGCATATTGCAGCGGCAGCCCCGCCGTATGCTATCAGAATGCTGCTCTTTAAGACCGCCTTTGCGCGATTGTATGTATTTGCTACCGCCTCGGCGGAATAGCTTTCCTTATGAGACAATTTGAGCGATTCCATGTTGAGATTGCTTTGTGCATGATATTTATTGTTTTGCATTCCCGGATCTGTCATGCGATTGACTTGTGGACAGTTATCACTTTTATCAGATAAGAGCTGTTTTTCCCCTTGACCGATTCGCAGACTACCTCAAGGTCGGCTTTACCTATTCTCGCCTTGCGGAGCAGAACTTCTAAGCCGCGCCCTTCCGTTACCTCGTCAGGGTTATATATCGCATCTATGAGGTCGTTTGAGTTTATCTCCCTCCGCACCATCATGGCTACCGCATGTTCTGTTAGGAAAACGTCAGAATTTGAGATGCTTGCTTCTTCCGAAAACTGCGAAACGATTTCGCCGCGCGGTTTTTTTCTCGTCACCGCGCCAGGTGAACCAACCATCTACCCAGTATACAATTAAGAGAAACAGTATAAATATCTTTGTAGATGCGGTTGTCATATAATTAATTTCTTCATAGGGAATGAAAGCGGCAATCGTGGACATGTAACATTGATTATGAACTGATCAGATAAGAGTTACACCATTTCGCTTTTGTAAAATTTTCTATTTTTAATGGAGTTAAGCATTTGCGGAGGCATGTCAATCATGCATTTATGCCTTCAATTGACAAGAAGCCAACACCGCTAATCAAGCGAAAGGTCTATATATGTGAGAATTAGCTGGCAGGTTTATATATTACAAAAAAATCAATATATGTTTGGGATATTATGCAAAAGACACTCACAGGAGAGTCAGTTATCTCTGGTTTAATTGAAGCTTACAATAGAAAAGACCAGGAAGAAATAGTTAAAATTGCTTTTGGTTTAGTAGAGCATGAGGACAACGGAGCACGTAAAGAGATCATAGATGTGCTTGGAAAGGATATAGGAAGCATAACGGATAGGGAGGGAAGGAGTTTGGCACACGATATGGTAAAGTATGGAAACGACGAAGTGCGTAAAAAGATAATAGATGTGCTTGGGAAGGATATAGGAAGCATAAAAGACGGATATGGAAGGAGTTTGGCACACGATATGGTAAAGTATGGAAACGACGAAGTGCGTAAAAAGATAATAGATGTGCTTGGAAAGGACATATGGAGCATAAAAGACAACGATTTGGTTAGTGTGGCATATGTGTCGGTGCGTTATGGAGGCAGCGAAGAGCGTAAAAAAGTTATAGGAGTACTTGGGAAAGAGGGAGCAGGCACAGAAAATATAAAAGAAGATTTTTGGAATGTAATTGATATATTAATAACTGCGGGAGGCAGCGAAGAGCGTAAAAAGATCATAGATGTGCTTGGAAAGGATATAGGAAGCATCATAATAGACGAATACGGAAGGAGTTTGGCACATGGACTTGTAAAGAGGAGAGACAGCGAAGTGCATAAAGAGATCATAGATGTGCTTGGAAAGGATATAGGAAGCATAACGGATAGGGAGGGAAGGAGTTTGGCACATGAGATTGTAGAGTATGGAAACGACGAAGTGCGTAAAAAGATAATAGATGTGCTTGGAAAGGATATAGGAAGCATAAAAGACGGATATGGAAGGAGTTTGGCACATGAGATTGTAGAGTATGGAAACGACGAAGTGCGTAAAAAGATAATAGATGTGCTTGGAAAGGACATATGGGGCATAAAAGACGAAGGAGACTTGAGTATAGCAGATATGTTGTTTGATGAAGGAGACATAGAAGTTAAGGTTAAGGCCCTTTTAGCTCTAGGCGTTATAAAAAGCGATGAGGAGCTATTTACAGAGAGGGTACTCGAGAATACTGATAATATCTATAGTTATTATAGGAGTTTTCTTAAAGAAATTAAAAAGCTTAATGAGTCGAGTAAACAGGAAGAAAGGCCAAACATACCTTTAATATGCAGTTTTTTTGTTGAGCAGACTAAGTTAAATAAAGAGTTAAAGAACAAATTAGCAGAATTGTTCGATGACGACAATGAAGTTGAGAAGATAGTTCTTATAAGAAATTTGATATATTATAATAGGCGCACAGAGGAAGATTTTAAATATATTGTTTCTACCAAGTCTGGCAAGCAGCTACGAAAATCCTTATCGGCACTTACGTCCATTAATGATTTGAGGAAGAAAAAAGTAATCAGCACTACTGAAAAAGCATCCATCCTTCAATCTGACGATTTGGAGAAGAACCTTGGAATACTGCTTGCTAATAAAGCCAGAAAGTATTTCGGAGCGGAGGTTTCTGATAAAGCATTAGATGCGATGATCCAAAAGCCAAATTTTGCTATAGACCTTTTTAGATTTAATAGCCTTTATGCAAGAAGCGCGGCCAATGCACATAACGTGCTTTCCAGTGCAATGAAAGCGTATTTTCAGTCCGGAATAGAGGGTTTTAAGAATTTCAAATTCTATGGTCACGAACTTGCAGACACCCAACTTGATGTAGCAAATGACATCGAATACCTAAAGGAGAAACTTAGGGGTATAGACAAGCTTGATGCAGAAGCCCAGCCAATAAAAGTTAGCAAAACAGATGCAGTATGGACCGAAGTACAAAACTACAAAGCACATAAAGACGAACTCTTCCTGGAAGCAGGAAGGATTAGTGAGGAGGTATCGGGTGAGCTAAATTCCGTTGCAATTAAAGCATCGAAAAGTCTTCAAAAATTGATAGAAAATAGGGATGTTAAAGGGATGAAAGCTAAAAGTTTCGGGGAGGAAGAAAAGTTAAAAAGAAAGGCAATAGCCTTGATCCTTTTAGAAAATGCAGTGGAATCTATCGAGAAAGCGGAGGAGTTGATAAAACGCGTAGGAGGGGCGATGAACAACGCCAACCTTGGGGAAGTTATTAGAAAAGATGCCGAAAGCAGCGAAAGCGTAGTGGAAAGCTTGAAGATGTTTAATAAAGCTCTCAGGAAAAGATACAAAAGTGAAGAGGGCGCGGTTCTTGCATTGGATAATATGATTGCAGTACTAGATTACCTTCAAGGTGAAAAAGTCGCGGAATCACGCACAATCACAGCCTCTTTCACTTTTGACCCATCAGAGATACTCACTTTTGGCAGGTATGGCGCAAGCGGTGCAGGAAACTGCCAAAGCAGCAGCAGCCAAGATGCAAGACTGAATCAATCCTTGATGAGCATGCTTGTAGATTCAAATCAGCTCATGATGAGATTCGCTAAACAGGGCAGTGGCGAAACTATAGGATTTTTGCAGGTTCATCTACTTCGAAGTTCAAAAGGCACAATACTTCTACTTGAGAACCCATATACGAACCAGCCAAACAAGTCCGAAACCATTCGCAGGGCTGCAAAAGAGCTTGCAGCAGAAGCCGAACTGTATCTTGGCATGGGAGTTAAGGCTTATTTCAGGGAAGCATATGGCTTCGAAGATGCCGAAATCATAGAGGCAACGATACCTAAAAGCTATGTAAATAGGTACATCGACGCAATATCCGGCCAAATAGATAAAGGAGAGCATGAAATTAAATTCAAAGCAAAAAAGGTAGTTAAAGACGTAAGTGCGGTAAGCATAAGGAGGTAGCAGCTATCGGCTTTAACACTTGTAGGGCTCTTGCTTATTCCAAGTACTGGTTACATTCTTCCGTTTACATTCCAGCTATAGTGGTAAATGTGTACGGAGAAACATATGAGTAACAACGGTTTGCTATTTTAGTGCCTTGACTTTTTCCCAAGCCTCTGTTTTTCCTGGATGCGAAACAAACAATTTGTTTGGCTTCCCTTTATTTGTGCTTGCTATTTTTTCATAATATTCCTGCGAACGCTTCTTGAGCTTGAACCTGAGGAGCTC
>JAJZWO010000026.1 GCA_021846635.1 Microcaldota archaeon
AACTTTACTGCGCCGCGTATGTCCTTCTCAGAATCTTCGAACCTCTCCATTGCGGATCCTGCAATAAGCTCCTTCCTTCCAGTGGAATAGTCGAACGACTCGATTATGTAGCTGCCCCTGTGCTGCATGGAGAAAAGCGCAACGCCTTCCTTGATTGAAGCTTTGGCGAGCTCTTCTGCCGTGCTGCCGTAAAACGAGCCGTCGAGCCCGCTAACGTAGAGCAGCGCAGAGCCTTTCTTGGCTTGGGGCTCGTAGAGAGCACCGTACAGCACAAGCCCGTCAGAAGCCTTGAAACTGACTATGTCTGCAAGCATGGTAGGAATTCAATTCAAAACGCTAAAAAGCTTTTCATGAGATGCTCTAACAGGATTTGAAGCTTCGGTGGGACGCGTGGATGCTCTTGAGGGAAGGAAGATAGTGGTCACAGGCGGAGCGGGATTCGTAGGATCCAACCTCGTCAAGTCGATATACAAGAGCAATGAGGTTGACGTGGTGGATAGCATGAGCACCGGAAAGGAGAGCAACCTTCCAAGGGCGTCAGCAGGGAAGGGGTTCAGGCTGTTCAGGGACGACGCAAGGAACATCGGGCTGCATTGCAGCGACAGCGAGATAATATTCCACCTTGGCTCGTATTCCTCCTCGAAGATGTACGGCGAGAGGCCTGCTCTCGTTGGCGATACTATCTCGGTAATGACTTCAGTCCTGGAATACGCTAGGAGGTACGATTCGGCCGTGGTGCTCGCATCTTCATCATCCGTCTACAACGGCATATCGCCGCCACACAGGGAGGATGCCATGCTCAGGGTCAGGAGCCTGAGCGGGGAGGCAAACATAGCCTCGGAAAGGATTGGCGAGCTTTACTCTGAGATGTACGGAATGGACGTGACCGCTATGAGGCTTTTCTCAGTGTACGGATTTGGAGAGACTTCTAAGGGCGAATACGCCAATCCGGTAAGCCAGTTCATATGGGCCGTCAAGGCGAGAAGGCACCCTCTTATATACGGCGACGGAAGCCAGAGGCGCGACTTCGTGTTTGTGAGCGATGTGGTTGAGGCGCTGAAGAAAGCCGTAGGATATCGGGGCTTCGGGATATTCAACGTCGGCACGGGCCAGAATTTCTCGCTAAATGAGCTGCTGGAGAAGATATACGGGCAGTACGGCTCTGTAGTTAAGGCTAGGTATGCCGACATACCGGTAAAGAACTACCTTGTTGAGACGCTTGCTGACACGACAAAGGCGAGCGAGGTCCTGGATTTCAGGGCCGAGGTATCGCTCGACCAGGGCATAAGCATGCTTCTGGGCAAATGAGATTCGTCAGGAGGGGAGCTTCCTCCTGAAGAAGTCGAGCACCATCGGCCACGCTTCCTTAGCTGCTCCTGCATTGTAGTTGACTGGATTTGTGTCGTTGAAGAATGCGTGCGGTGCACCAGGGAATATCTTCATCTGGAAGTCCTTCTCGTTCTCTGCCATCGCTTCGACGAGGTCCTTCAGAGTGGCATTTATGCGCCTGTCCTTGCCCCCATAAAGCCCCATCACAGCACCCTTGATGCCCTTCACGGATTCGGATGGAGGGCTTTCCCCGTAGAATATTATTGATGCCCTGGTCTTTCCGGTGCAGGCTAGCAGGGCTGACATTCCGCCGCCAAAACAGAACCCGACGCTCCCTATCTCCCCCTTCTTCACGCTGCTTAGCGTGTCGAGGTATTCCACAGCCCTCTCAAGCTCTGCAGTGAGCTTATCCCTCGGCAGGTTGAATATCTTTGGCATCAGCGTTGAAACTGCGACCCTCTTCGCCTCGTCGTCAACCTCGGCGAGCTTCTGCTTGGCGTACTCGGTATCCCTCTGCTTCTCAGGTGGTATGGACATGAAGAACTGCATCGTCGCCTTTATGTTTTCAGGAGTCATCTCAGGAGGCACTGCGCCGCTTGAGAACAGGTGTGGCGCAAGAGCCACGTATCCTTCCCTGGCGAAGCGCTCGGCCACATCCTTTATGTGACCGTCGAGTCCCCATATCTCGTGTATCACTATTATTGCAGGAGCAGGCCCAGCCGCTTTGGGTTCTGCGATGAACGCCTCTATCTCCTTGCCATTGGCGCCCGGGTACTTAACCATCCTGGAATTGATCTCGTTCTGCATTTTAACACCAGAGAAGTTTCGCATAGAAGAAATAAATCAGTTTCAGGCACAAAACTGGAAAGCGATAAATATCTGGAGCTTTCTATTTGAAGTGCGATTTTATGGTAATAAATTTTAAAACTGGCGGGGCAGAAGAAGCCAGTGCGGAAGCAAGCCGCGCATTGCAGGCAACCTCGCTTTCCGACATTAGGGTGGCAGGGCTTGCGGCATACATTGCGCCTTCGGTTAACAGGTGCGCAAATCCTTATATTATACGCGACAAGTCTGTCTCGGATGTGGTTAGGGAAGCGCTGGGCACATACGTAAAGCATTTTAGCGGATTGGGTAATGCTGAATCCAGGGCGCTGCTGAAATCTGTTGACTATGACATGATGAGCCTCAGCTACGCCGATTCTTCTGAAAGAGCAAAAGTTGATGTGATAAAAGACCTCATTCGCATTGATGGAGGGAGCTCGACGATATATGATAGATCAGCGCTTCCACGCCACGCATTCGGTATCTTGGTAAACATCGTTTCGTACATGAAATCGCTGCAGCTAAGCTTCGTCAACGGAGTTATTTTTGACAAGTATCGGGATGACGACCCTTCTTTTGGGAATACTGCACATGACAGGGAGCTTGGGGTTGATGTTGCAATTGCTGCAGACCCCGAGGAGATTGCAGCACTGAGCGGCGAAATTGCAAAAGCATGGAAGCAGCTGTGGTGGAAAGGAGCTACAGATGCCCTATCTGCTGCTGCAAAGCTGTACAACGAAGGCATGAGCATGTGGGATGGAGGCTGTGCGGACTTTATGGACAAGGCGCTCAGTTACGAGGCTGGCCCACAAAAAAAGGTTGGAAGCGCTTACGGTTCAGAGCTCTACAGGATGGCAAGAGAGTTCAGCAAAAGATCCGATTCTGAAAGGGGCATGCCTGAAGATAGGCAGAGGGCTGCGGCTGAAATAATGCGCACTTTTATGGGGAATGCAACGGCTCGAGAGAAGGATTACGAATGCAGGCTGAGGCTGGCTGCTGCGATTGGCTCTTACCATTCAGGGAGGAAGATTGAGCTGACAAAGAAAAAGGATTTTGCTGGTTTCAGGGTGAATTCTGAGGACGAAATTGCGGAGGACAGGTTCGTCTCCCGTATCTCAGCTTCTATGAAAAGGTTGGGCAGCGACTATAGCCACGCGGAGGAAGCGGCTGTTGAAGGGCTGCGCATCATCCATTCTGATGAAAGGTACAGGGACAGCAAATCCCTGCTTGCCCTCCTTGAAAAGCTTCGCATGAAGGTTGGGTATGCCTGGTTTGACAGGATAAACAAGGACATTGAGACCAAGGATGAGGTTGCCGAGCGAATAGGGAAGGCGCTTAACGCTGCGGGGAAACTCAAGCTGTACGCATTCTCGCTCATGGTGGACGGGGTTGCAGCGTCTTATGGGATAAAGGTGAAGGTGGACAACGCCAGCAAGGGCATGATAGTGCTCAACTTTACGTGATGACATTATTTCCTTGCTATGCGGCGCACGCTATTGCGTATGATTTGGTTCAGCTCTGCCTCCATTATCTTGAATGCTTCCGGATCGACAGTGTCTGCTCTCCCTTTTGAGGAGAGCCGCTCCTTGGCCATTTCGGACATGCTGAATGTAGCCTTTGGGTGCGCCAGGCCATGGCGCTTGCAGTAGTTTTCATAAGAGCCTATTGTTAGGAGAAGCATTTCTGGGTATTCATCAATGTAGTACTTTGCGATGTTGTTGAGCATCATCTGCCCGTTCATTATCCTTGAGGTATCAAGCGCAATTGCAGCCTTTATAATGTGTGAAGCGCCCTTGGATACCGCTAGCAGCTCATCCTTCCTGAGCTTGCCGAAGCCTTGCTGGCTTTCTATTTCGCGGAGAAGGCCCATGCGCATGCCATCGCGCAGCGTCTGCGCCTTATCGAACGACTTCTGCGCCTGCTTCAGCTCGTTTAGATATTCCTCTCTGGTGTACTTTTTGCCCGACATTGTAAAACCTCATGGTAGTAAACAGTATAAAGGATAACGCTTGTCCAGATATTTATTGCTTGCTGGAAACGCCATGCAAAGAATCGAGTATCCTGCCTATCTCTTTCCAGCTGCTCGCAGGTATTATGTTCTGATCTGTATTGCTTTTTGCGAAGTCTAAGTTCCACGGGCGCTCAAAAAGTATCGCCTTCTTCCCTGCTGCCGCTACGCTCCGGACAACGGACTCGTGGTCGTCTATGTATGTGCGTATGTTGCGCAGGCTGCCTTCCGTTATCTTCTCATCGAAATGGCTCACAACGGTTATGCCGTCATAGGGTATGCGGTTGCTGTCAAGCCAATTGGTGAAATCTTCTTTTCTGCCTACTGTCGCCGTTATTATGTAAATGTTGGCGTTCTCGTGCACCCTTGAGAGCACATTAGGTATTGAGCCGTCAACCAATGGTATCTTCCTCCAGGACTTCCAAGCTTCGTGGAACAACTTCAAATTTGTGGGATGCGGGACGCCGAAGCTCTTTTCGGCGCTGTAATGCTTCCATCCTTCCATCGTGGCTTCCGGATTGTACCTCTCCCGTATCATCCCGACCACGACGCCAGAGGTGTCTGCCAAAGTGTTGTCAAGGTCGACTGCTATAGAGCCCTTCGCTTTTCTTAGCTTCCCTTCCATTGAAACGCATGCATTTTCACGGCGAACTGATAAATTGATTGCGGTCACTTGGAGCTGCGCCTTGCGGCTAGCCTTCCCTTCCTCCTAAATGATATCGATAGAGGATCTCCCGAGAGCTCCAGCCGGGTACCGAGCAGTATCTTCTTGTCTGTAAGCCGCATCTCGGAATTTATCCTAAGGAGCGCGGCGAACGTCCCCTGTACGTATGGCATAAGCTTTGCCGTGGCGTCGAAATTGGACTGTGGCGTTGAGGAGTTAAGCATAGTGAAGTTGCCCTCCCATATCCTGTAGGCGTTGAGACGCTCGCCGAGGTATTCCAGCTCGCCCCTGAGCGAGGCTATCATGCCCATCAGGTAGTCCTCAAAACACCTGTCGTATGCGCTTCCGCTTATGCAGCGGAACGCGTCCAGCATGAGATTCCTGAACCGCCTCCCCATTACTACCGTATTCATGTCAACGTAATATTTGCTGACCAGCTGCGAAAAATCCTTATAGTTGCGAGGCGCAAGCGGAAGGACATTACGGATTGGCTTGCCGTATTTATCAACCGCCTGGTAAGCCGTGAAGCTGAAGCTTGCTCCGGTCTTTTCCATGAATGCTATCTGGCGTGACAGCTTGTTGGGGTAGTAAAAGTTATCCGAATCCAGAGACGCGACGTATCTGCCTTTTGCCGCAGCAAGGCCCTCCTGATATGCCCTAAACGGACCGTTGTGGCTCCTCAAAAGCACTCTTGCTGAGCCGCCTCTGTGCAGCAGCCTTTTCATCCCGGGCAACATAGCCTTAAGCGAACCGTCGCTCGTTGCTCTGGAGTATACCACTACCAGCTCTATGATGCCGCCGTAGTCCTGGTCAACAATCGAGTCAATCGCCTCGGCAACGTTCTTCGAGGAATTGTAGACGCGCATTATGACGCTAACATCAGGTTCCGCTTTTGTCCCTGCTGCGATATCGTAGTCGTTTCCCGAAGCGAGCGCCCTGGCAACTGCTGCCTCAAGGTTGCCGACGGAACGCACAACGACATGGCTCATTCAAACAGGTAAAGCTTGTTAAGAAAGCTTTTTAGGCGTTGCCGATGCCGATGTAATGTAATAAATTACTTTACTTCTAATTAAGGTAGGGCATTTGCCGACCTCCCATAGCAATATGCAATGGGTGTAAAAATGTCGGAGAAAAATAGCGCCTGGAAAGAGATTACGTCTCCAGCGGGAGGCGACGCGTACGAGTTCTTCCTTGGCAAAAAACGTTTTGTGGTAGCCAAGACGCTCAAGGAAAAGAATTGCTTCGGTGAAACGATGCGGCTTTGCAGGGTTTTTGAAGGAAATAACCATGACGAGAAATTTGCAGTGCTGTCCTCGTTCATGCGAGTAGATGCTGGAAGCTGCACTAAGGCGCAAGCGCTGCTGCGGGGCATAATGGATGACGAAGAAGAGGCTATTGCTGAGTTCTACAGGGCTTACGACGGCTGAGCCTTCCTCAGCCTCACGACCCACGCTGCAAGCGACTTTAGCATATCCACGATAAGGTCGCGCGTTGCATCGTCTACTACAAGCCCGTTCTCAACCTTTTCTGATGCACCTGCTATGTAAAGCTGCGGCCTCTCGAGCGGATGCGCGTTCAGGAAGGAGAATATCTGCCTGAGATGCGCCTGCGCCGCAAAGGTGCCAATCAGCTGGCCTCCTGTTGCGCCCATGGTTGCAACGGGCTTGTCGTCAAATGAATTCTGGCCGTAGGGCCTCGATGCCCAGTCTATCGCGTTCTTCAGCACACCAGGTATTGACCTGTTGTATTCAGGAGTGGCTATCAGTATTGCGTCTGCTTCCTTTATCTTGCTCTTGAATTCCGCGACCGCAGGAGGCATATTCCGCTCCTCGTCCTGGTTGTAGAGCGGCATTCCCTTCAGGTCGATGATTTCCACCTCAACTCCTTCAGGCGCATACTCCTTTGCCGTGTTCACCAATGCCTTGTTGAATGAATCCTTCCTGAGGCTTCCCGCAAATGCGATAACCCTGATTTTTCCATTGTCCTCCATTTTAATCATAATGGTTCTAATCTCAAGGCTTTTTTATACTGCCTGATTTATTTTGACCCGCAGTAAAAATGCGGGAAAGCTTGCGCGGCAATTAATAAATATCTGGGCTGACCGAATGAAACTGCTTGGATTGGTTTTATGGACACCAGGGAGTATGCAAGGGCAAGAAGGCTGCACAGCAGGGAAGATGCTGCCATACTCAGCATATTCGACGGGATACACCAGCTTGCCGCAGAGGAAGTTGCTGAAAAGTGCAGGAGCATCTTCCGCATACAGATGGATACCTCTTCGGCAAAGAGCATGCTGGACAGGCTGGCAGACGACGGGCTAGTAGACAACACGATGAATCGCGGAAGCACGTTTATGCAGAAACCCGGGTATAAGATCAGCTGGGATGGAATGCGTGAATCGACCCGCCTGAACCCTGCGGAGAAGGCGATAGAGATGGTTGACAGCCTGTGCTACCCTCTCTCGTCCGACCTTAAGGCCTTTACAATACTCGCGATGGAGCCAGGAAGGAAGTATTACCCTGCGGATCTGGGAGCTTACATTGCAGGTAGGCTTGAAGGGAAGGTGGCTATACCTCCAAGGGCTCTCATAAATTATTTCAGCAGATGGAAGGATCCTGTGGCTCCGGTAAAAGCGACGCAGGAGCACAGCATGCGCGGCAACGTCAACTGGGTTTCTGTACAGAAGGAGCCGTGGGCTTCATACACCTACGATCCTATAATAGTAGATGCTATGCGAGCCGCTGTCGGGCTCTCGCATGAATTCGGAAGAACGGTGACGCTTGCAGAGATTTTCGGCCCCTCCTCGAGCCCTGGAGAGCACTCGAAGGGGGCATCGGTCTATGCAATAATAAACACGCTTGCCAACTCTCAAAGGGATTATACCTACAAGGGCTTGCAAAGGGAGATAATCGGAATGTTTGGTATAGACGCCAGGCACGAAATATACAAGCTATCAAGAATGGGCGCCATATACTACAGGTCAACATATGCTAGCGCGGAAAACGGCCCTCATAGGATAGCAGGCTATATCAGGAGGGCTCCGATAGACGTTGAAAAGGCCATGGATAGCGTAGTGGAACTGAGGCCTTATCTCAGCAAGGGAATGAAATCCGTTAGATCAACTGTGGAGATTGCCGCAGAGTCTGACGGGAGGCTGGAGCCAAAGGAGGTGGCTGCGCGCTCGGGCTGCGATCTGGGATCTGTCAGCAAGGTCATGTCCGCGATGGCAAAGGCAGGGCTGCTTGCCAGGTGGGACGATGGGAGCAACGAGAACAGCATAGTCAGGGCGAACAGGATCACGCACTACTTATGGAGAGAGGTATTCAGCCACATAGGGGAGATGGCATGGTTCATGCACACGTACGGCACCGAGTCATACTCCAGGGCTCCGGAATCTGTCGCGTGGGCAGGACGGCATGCCGCGTCATCGCTCGAAGGCGAGCTTGCCAGCAATGTAATAGGGATGGTTGGCGCCTACAGCCTCAACAAGAAGGAGGAGATGGGCCTTGCGCGCAGGGATTGAGAGGCTATTTTATCCCTACGTAAGCGTTGTCGTATTCATTGAATTTGTCTGTTGTTATGCTTCCCAGTCTTGAGGACTCCATAAGCCTCCGTATCTCTTTGCCTTCGTTTATCCCGTCGACAACAATAAGGCGGCCGCGCTTCTTGAGCACCCTGGATGCCTCGGCTATCATTTGTGCGCGAGTAGCAGAGCTCACCTCGTGCAGCACGAGCGCGATTATCACTGCGTCGAAGGACGCAGCCTTAAACTGGAGCTTCTCTATCTGGCATACTGCATAGTTTATGCCGAGGCGCTTCTTCCCCTCCTTGTAGAGCGCTTCCTTTATGCATCTGCCATCCTTGTCTATTCCGACAGCGGCTATGTTTGGATACACTGACTTTATTGCCCGCAGGAACGCGCCGTTGCCGCATCCCGCATCAAGCACCTTCAGTTTGCTTATGTACGGCATCTTTTCCTTGGCAAAGTTGCGCACCGATTTTAGGTAAGCTATCCTTTCCTTTCTAATATCTCTTATGGGATCACCGCTATCCACTTGCACCGCGATACAATAAAAACCTTGCTGGATTTCAAATGTTTATCTGCGTAAAAACGTATGCAACTGTCATGCAAGGCTCTTCCTCACGGTAGGAATGCTTATCCTGCCGCCGTCGTATTCCAT
>JAJZWO010000002.1:0-11902 GCA_021846635.1 Microcaldota archaeon
CCGTAATCCACGGGCTTTGATGGGGTGTTGAAGGACTGGCTGAATGTGGACGGGCTCACTGCGAAGCTCTCGGATACCGAGCTTATTGTGGAGAGCGCGGCAGGCACTGCAGCGAAATTGCTCTCGCTATAATATACATCCACATCGGAAGCGCTGCCTGAAACCTTTGATGGGAAGGTTGGCAGTATTACTACAACGGCAGACACCTTGCTGTTGTGAAGCAGCGTGAGCGCGCTCTGCTGGGTTGTGACGTTCACCACAGAAAGCGACTGGCCGTGCTGCAGATCGTTTATGAACGCAAAGGATGCGGGATTGTTGGCGTAGTTCACCACAGCTATGCTGGTGTTGAATGTTGAGGCGTTTATGTTGCCGAAGAAGAATATTATCACTATCGGGAATATTATTGAGCGGATTATGTTTGTCTTGATGTTGCTCTTGAATACGAGCATCTCGCGCCTGAATATCGTAAGCGTATCTTCTATGAAGCTCATCGCGTCACCTCATGGTAAGGAGTGCATTCCTGTCAGATTGGAATTCCCCTGCCTTGTCCCTGATGTTTGATCCGGTTAGCTTTATGAAAACATCGTCCATCGTAGGGAGGTGCATGCTGACTGCAGCTACGGTAAATTTGGATTTCTTTAGCTCGTTTAGTATATGCGGCAGCTTCTCTATGGGATCGTCCTCTATAAGCCCTGTTACCTTGTCATCCTTGAAATCTGATGATATCCCGAATTTCGATTTGAGCAGCTGCGCAACCTTCTGCGCCTCCTGCTGCGTCGTTATTATCTCAAGTACCTGGCCTTTGGACACCAAGCGCTTCAGCTCTGATGGGGTACCCATGGCCTTGAGCTCGCCATGGTCTATTATAGCTATGCGGTTGCACAGCTGGTCTGCCTCCTCCAGGTACTGGGTAGTGAGTATGACTGTTACGCCTCTGCTGTTGAGCTCCTTTATCTGCTTCCACATTTCAACGCGGTTTTGCACGTCCAGCCCAGTGGTGGGCTCGTCAAGCACTATGATTTTGGGTGCGTGCAGCATCGATTTGACCAGATAAAGGCGCCTTTTCATCCCTCCGGAGAAGGTGCCCGCCTTCTTGTCCCTAAACTCGAGGAGCTGAGCCCATTCAAGAGATTCGTGTATGCGCTTCGCCCATTCTTCGCGCGGCATGTGGTAGAGCCTGGCTGCAATCTCAAGATTCTCGTAAGCGGTAAGGTCGCTGTCAACTATGGTCTCCTGCGCCATAAACCCTACAACCTGCTTTACTGCTGAAGAAGCTTTCTCCGAGTCGAGACCTTCTATCGTTATGCGCCCGGATGTAGGCTTTACTATGCCGAGGAGCATGCTTATTGTGGTTGTCTTTCCTGCGCCGTTCGGGCCTAGAAGCCCGAATATCTCGCCCTTCTTTATCGAGAGATTCATCCTGTTGACAGCGGTAAAATCGCCGAACTTCTTTGTAAGATTGAATATCTCCACCGAATTTGACATGATCATCCCTCGAGCTGCTTCGCAACGTTCTTCATCGCATCCTTCAGTATCTTTTTCGATTCTGTGAGCGCTTTCTCTCCCTTATCCGTAAGGGTATAAAAGTTCTTTATCTTGCCTCCGGAGAGCTTCTTCTGCTGGTTCACATAGCCGAGCCGCTCGAACTTGGAGAGAGTGTTGTAGATATCGTTCTTTATCGCCATCTTGTCCTTCCTGTATTTCGGGACGTGCTGCGCAACGTGGTTTATCAGCTCGTAGGCGTATACGCTGCTGCCCTTCTTTATCTTGCCCAATATGACAAGCTTCATTATGAGGTGGTACATGTCCTTTGTCATGTAATATTTCATTCCGTCGTCTACGTTACTTGCATCGCTCTTTGACATGAGGATTACACCGTTTTTAGATTTAATTTAAACTAAATTTTAATTAAACTAGTTTATTTTTAATCTAAAATAATAAAAAGCTTGCTGCACAAATGCTTGTATATGGAATCAGTTATGCTACGCCGTGCCTGCTTTGCTGAAAGTAGGTATTTAAGCATTTATTCCGTATCTCATACCGTACCAGTTTGGGTGTTATAATAGCAGAAGGAGCTAATACGGCGGAACAGGGCGAGGAAGCCAAGGTACCTTCCAAGGCGCAGGAGGCTCAGCAGCCTGAGCAGAAGAGTGCTGCTGAGGAAAAGGAGGAAGCTCCGGTGCCGGGAGAGGATGACCAGGCGACTACGAAGATAGACGCACTTTACGAGTACATAAAGAAGCACGGGAAGAGCGATATAACCACGGTAGCGTCCGCAATAGGGGTTGCGCCTAACATAATAGAGGGCTGGGCCAAGGTGCTGGAGAACGGCAGGCTTGTAAAGATCTCGTATGCGGTAGGAAAGATGTATGTAGAGCTCGAAAAGCGCTCTGCGGAGGAAGAGGAGACGATGCAGAAAAAGGTCGAGATGCAGCTGGAATCGGAGGATTCGCTTCTTTCGTCCCAGGCGATAGAGCTTGATAAATTCAGCAAGGAGCTTAAGGACCTTAGAGAGGACACCAAGAAGGCCACTGAGGTGTACTCCAAAGTACTTCCAGATGTGCACAAACTCTTCGATGAGATTGACAAAGCCTACAAGAGCGTAGAGCGTGAAAAAAAGGAGCTAGAGGATGCTCGCAGGAATTCCGAAAAAGTGTACACCGAGATATCTGCAAAAATAGACGAGACGCTTGCTAAAATTAGCTATTTTTCATCGGATGAATTTAATGCGAGATCTGCTGGGATAAATGATGCAATAGCAAAGACGATAAAGGGGGCGCAGGACATAGAGAAGACGCTTGTCGAGATACACAAAGGCAAGGACGTCGAGCTTGCCGCTATTGACAACGAGATAACGCAGAGAGCGAATGAGATAAAGAGACAAATAAAGGAAGCGAACGACGTGATGAGCAAAGAGCTTGCCTCTTACCGCGCAGGACTTGAAAAGACTTACAGGGACATAGAGAAGGATGCAAAATCAGCTAGGGAGACGCTAAAGGAGGTGGAGAACTTCAAGAGGCATAAGGACATGGTGCTCAAGGAACTCGGCAACTCCAAATCCAACTTTAAAGACAGGTATGAAAAGCTTAACAAGGAATTCGAAGTCGAGGGAGCCGTATTCAACAAGAAATACGATGAGATAAACTCGAAGATGGCGTCAGTCAAGGAAGGCTTCGGTAAGGCGGCCGAGGTAGATTCGAGAATACGGTCTGTTGAAGAGTCGATAACTTCCATAGAGGAGGAAATAAAGAAGTCCAAGAGCGAAATAATGAAGCTGCATGAGCAGGTTCTGGTCCTGCAGCGTATGAAGAATATGCCGATAGAGAAGAAGACTGAGTCAGTAGCCGCGCTCAGTGAGAAGAGGCAGAACAGTAGGAAGAAACTCATAGATATATTAGAGAAGGTGGGCGATGCCAAGAAGAAGCTTCAATTTGATGATAACGAGGAGCCAGAAACGAAAAAGACCGGCGGTAAAAAGGCATGAGGAATCAAAAGTTTATTTTATCTTTAGATTTATGTTATAACGGGTATTGGGATGGAAAGCGAGGAGAAGGAGGAGAAGGTTCTTGCAAATTACAATCTCGATGCACACGGCCTTCCTGTAGAAGTAAGGATAATAGAGAAGGGAGGGTTCGTTCCTGACTACGAGGTCTCCTTCCCTGGAGTAGGATCTGCGACAAAACTGCTTCTCATGTCGCTAAGGGGAGAGCTCATAACCATAGTGCCGGTAGACTCGGAGAAGCTTGGAAATAAGGAGTACAGGGAAAAGCTAAACCAGAAATACCTTGAGGCGAGCAGCGTGCTCATAGACAGGTATCTTCCGGGAACTGATACTGAGACAAAATCGTTGCTGAATGCGTACGTACTCAATATGATGCTGGGGTTGGGGGACCTTGAGGCGCCTCTTGCAGATGAAAATCTCGAAGAAATAACAGTCAATGGAGCACGCGACTACATATGGGTTTTCCACAGGAAACTAGGCTGGTGCAAAACAAACATAAAGCCTAACAGCGAGGAGGGAATCTACGAGCAGGCCGAGCAGATAGGCAGGAACATCGGGAGGGAAATAAACAACCTGGCACCGCTGATGGACGCCGAGTTGAGCGACGGATCGAGAGTAAACGCTACGCTGTTCCCGATATCGCAGAACGGCAACACGCTCACGATAAGAAAGTTCTCCAAGAACCCGTGGACGATGACAGGACTGATGAAGTCTGGCACTATAAGCGCACCGATAGCTGCGACGGTATGGCTCTGCATACAGAATGAAATAAGCCTTCTAGTCGCCGGAGGAACCGCAAGCGGAAAGACCAGCTTCCTCAATGCCATGAGCATATTCCTGCCGCCAAGCAGGAGGATAATATCTGTAGAGGAGACCAGGGAGCTTTCGCTTCCGAGCTTCCTGCAGTGGCTGCAAATGCTTACCAGATCGCCCAACCCAGAAGGGAAGGGAGCGGTATCACTTTATGATCTCATGATAAACGCGCTCAGGCAGAGGCCCGACGTGGTCATGATAGGAGAAATCAGGACTGTCAAGGACGCAGAAACTCTTTTCGAGGCTATCCACACTGGTCACTCCGTATATGGGACGGTTCACGCAGATAACGCACAGGACACAATAATCAGGATGACAAACCCTCCGATAAACGTGCCCAAGATTGTCATAAACGCACTCGGTGCAGTGATAGTCCAGTTCAGGCACAGGTCGAAGGGGATAAGGAGGACGTTCGAATTCGCCGAGATACTAAGGACAGGAGATGCGAGCGTCATGTACCGGTGGGACGTGAGGGAGGACGTCTTCACACAAGTTAGCGAGATGACGAGATTATCAGAGACGCTGTCGCTTTATGCGGGTCTTACAAAGAAGGAGATAGACCAGGACATAA
Organism: Microcaldota archaeon; assembly: GCA_021846635.1. Taxonomy (GTDB): domain Archaea; phylum Micrarchaeota; class Micrarchaeia; order Micrarchaeales; family Micrarchaeaceae; genus JAJZYW01. The sequence continues at coordinate 4,887 of JAJZWO010000002.1, forward strand.
CGGAGAAATCATCTGTGCTGAACTGGATGGTAAAGAACGACGTAACCGACGTCGACAGGGCCGGACTGGTTGTCGCAAACTACTACAAGAACCAGAGCAAAGTGCTGGATATAGTAAACAGCAACGTCGCCTACTCGGACGACCTTTTCAGATGATTTGATGGACGCCAAAAATGAGGGAAGTTATGGGATAGGGTACAAGGCCATGGCAGACCTCATAGCGGATGCAGAAAAGGAGACGCAAGCAAAGACCACCTCGCCTCTTGAAATAAAACCGCTTATAGAGGCGCCGTTGCCGAAAGTCAACTTTACATATTTGGATATGCTTGAAGAAATTGACTCAATAATAGCAAACAAGCAGAAGGGCACTGTGAAGGAGTCGGTGCAGACATATCAGCAGCCTGCAGCCCAGCATATAATCACATCTGGAGTTGAGCAGAGCCAGCTCTCCAACGTCATACCTGGAGCTGCGGAGGAGAACGCGCAAGGAGGAGGTACGCTCGGCCCTGAGGCTATGCTGAAGCAGATACCCCTGCCGAAATTCAAGTACATGAGCGCAAAGAAAGTCGATGTAGAACAGATGGTCCTGCCCAGCCTGTCAATGTCGGACCAGATAGCAGAGCTGGAGAGGATAATAGAAGGCACCAAGGAGAACATATTTGATGCGGACCACTTCGAGATCGTGATGGAAGAGGTATATGCTTTAGTCAAGACGGTAAACGACAGGAAGAAGAAGATGAAGAAGAACGGCGCCAAGGTTAGTTCGCTCGAGCAGTCGCTATGGCTGCTCAGGGACAGGCGCTTGGAGGAGGCAATAGGCGCAATAAGCAGTTTGAATGGTTAACATGTTCGGTGGCAAGGACAAGAGGAGAGTCGTGCACGTAAACGGCAAAGAGGTCGTGCTTGAGCCTAAGCCAAGATTCAAATTCAACTTGCAGAAGCCAGAGGAGAAGAAGAAGGACAGCAACGAGCAGGAGAGGAAGGAGAGCAACTGGATATCTGACCTGCCGATATTCAAGAAGGAGGAGAATCAAGTAGTCGAAATTCCTGGGCCTTGGAAGAAGCACATACAGAAAGTGATAGAGAAGCACAAGGGGCTTGAAACCGCGCTGCGCCAGAAGGGAGTAAAGGAATCGGTCTACGACTATGTGAAAAGGGCTGCAATGATGTCCATAATGATGGGCGCAGTTCTTGGTGTAGTTGTCGCCATTGTGATGGCAAAAGTCGGTCTCTCGCTGGGGCTTGCAGGTTTGATGGGCTTCGGAATAGGCTTCATGGTATACCAAATGAGTTTCACTTCAAGCGTCAGCGTTGGAGGGAGCAAGGGGAAGAAAGCAAAGAGCAAGACTATAGACAGGGATATACTGTTCGCAACCAGGGATCTTATAATATCGCTCAGGTCCGGGATGCCCCTTTACAACGCCGTAACTTCAGTCAGCACGGGTTACGGAGAGGCGAGCAAGGAATTCGCTAAGATAACAGAGCTTGTGCAGCTCCAGACGCCGCTTGAGGACGCAATAGACAAGGTGGTGGAAGACACCAGGAGCAAGTCTTTTAGGAGAATAATGATGCAGGCTTCGGTCAGCATACGAGCTGGCGCTGATGTGGTGGATGCGCTTCAGAGTATAATAAATGAGCTGGAATCGGAAAGGGAGATAGAGCTCAAGGCTTATGGGCAGAGGCTCAACGCCCTCGCTATGTTCTATATGCTTTTCGGAGTCATAATGCCAAGCATGGGCATAGCTGTAATAACGATACTTACGACTTTCATAGCGCTGATTACAGTGACGCCGCAGCTGCTTTACGCTGGGCTTGCAGGGATACTGATGATGCAGGTAATATTCTTGCAGATGATAAGGTCGTCGAGGCCTGTTTTCGCAATGTGATGCCATGGCAATAAATTTCGAGAGGCTTGTATCGAGGAATGTTGCGATATGGCTATCCAAGAAGCTGGACCTTGCCGGAATGAAGCGCTCAGTAAACAGCACGCTGGAGCTGCTCATACTGGGAGGAGTAGTGGTGATGATAGCAGTAGCTGCAATCATGTTCCTGGTTGAAAAGTACAATGTAGTAATATCTGTCGCGGCGGGCGTCGCGGGCTGGGGTGCAGTGATAGCCACATTCTACATGGTAATAGAATACAGGATAGACGGCAGGAAGACAAAGATAGAGGCGTTCCTTCCCGATTACTTCCAGATAGCTTCCGCAAACCTCAGGAGCGGAATAGCACTCGACAGGTCATTGCTTCTCGCAGCAAGGCCTGATTTCGGCATATTCAGCGACGACGTTAAGGACATGGCTAGGAGCGTATTCGCTGGAGAGACGCTCGAGAACGGACTTACCGCTCTTGGCAGAAAGTACAGGTCGTACCAGCTGGCGCACTCTATAAGGATGATGATAGAAGCTCTCAGGTACGGGGGCGCAATGGCCGACCTCCTCGAGCAGATATCGAAAGACCTTAGGGCGCAGAACCTTGCGCAGAAGGAGATAGCAGGGCAGATGCTCATGTATAGCATATTCATAGCTTTTGCCGGGCTGATCGCAGCGCCCGTGCTTTACGGGCTTACCAGCCAGATGATACTCATAACCGATACTGTGTGGAAGGGGATTCTTGCAGCAAACCCTAACGGTCTGCCAACAGCAGGCATATCGTTTCTGAAACCATCCCCTCCAAAGATAACTCCGGCTACGTACCACACCTTCTCGCTTCTGGCCATAATAGTGATAACTGGATTCGCCAGCATAATAATGTCATCGATAGCCTCCGGCAGCGCGATAAAAGGCATAAGGACCTTGCCGGTATTCGTGGTGATGGGTTTGGGCATATTTTATGTGGTGAGCGCAGTCATAGGAGCGATGTTCGGAAGCCTTGGCTCACTGTAATCAGCTTATGTATAGTGATGGAGAACCTATCGAAGTGGCAGGCATGACGCCGTTGGGCGGGTATGCACGTGTGCGTAGCCAGTAGTAATTCATCACCGAGCCACCCGTGCAGTGGCCAGTTCCTATCGCCATGTAAAGGCTGTTGGAATACGTTTCCGCGTTGTTTGTGCTTGAAACGAAATCATAATTCCAGCCTATCGCTTCGTCTCCTTCGCCTATCCAGTACATGCTTGCGACGCCGCTTCCAGAGCTTATATCAAAGGGGTTGCCTATGTTGCCGTATCCTCCTGCTATCGTCCCGTATCCCCAACCCCACGTATTAGCGACTCCGCCATACCCTCCAGCAGAATCGCTGTTTCCAGTATATATGCCAAGGTCCGTCGGGCCTGCCGTCCGAGTGCCGCTGCTGTAGGTCTCGACGATGGTGCCCGAAGCGCTTATTGGCGTGCCGTAGACAAATGACAGGTAGCTCGGCGGAGAGCATGAGCCTCCACTCAGGCTCAGGTAAAGCCCATTGTCGACTGATGCGGAGCCTCCGCCGTCAGTATATTCTGTGAATCCGCTTGGCATCGTTGTGCCATTGAAGTTCCAGTAACGGTTGAACACGCTCGCCCCGTCGTCGTATTCTGCATATGTGGAGCAAGAGCTTGTTGGGGTACTCCCGCAAGAAAGCTGGGGCGCTTCCCCGACGTCAATGCGGTTGAACATGTTTCTGCTGGGATTTGCGAAAACCATGTACACCTCCTTGTACCCATTCGCCGATATGCCATTGAGCTTTAGCCAGTATATGCTGTTGCTGCTGGAGTTTGATGCACCGCTCTCGAGCCATGAAGGTATAACGGTTCCATTGGGATAGATGAATTCTATGTTGTCGAGATTTGACGCTTCCATTCCTGAATATTTGCTCGAGTTTATCTGGAGCATCTGCTGGAATGGAGTTGCAGTAGCCACGCTCTGATAATTGGTGAATGTCAACGGCAGTATATACTCGGCTTCTAAGCCGCTCAAAGGCACAGTTGCAACCGCTTTGACTGGGTATGTGAATGTGCCGGATGAAGAATTTATAATAGCAAGGGCGGTGTACTCCGAGGATATAGACCATGTGCCGTTTTCGTAGACGCGCAGGGAGGGATTGATTATCTTCAGTCCGAAGCCGAGTGCAGATGCGTGTTTTTCCATCGCTGGCACATAATTTACAATTGATGAGTTTACCAGTGAATTGTATACGACGCCATTCTCTGTGCCGTTATATATCATTGAGTAGAGGTATTTGACGGCTACGTTGTTCCCGTATGGGGAATTTGATATTGGTACGCCATGCGAGTACAGCTTTTGCATGGCAGCGTACATGGAGTACTGCATATCGCTAGCTATGCCTGAAGTTAGTGAGGTGCTGAATGCTGCAGTATTTATGGCTATTGATGTCCTAGTCGCTATTTCGTTATAGCTTATGTTTGTAAGCACGTAGGACACCAGCTCGGATATCATGAGTATGAATATGATAAGCATCAGCAGGGTTAGCAGTATTCCCTTCTTATTCCTCGGCTTTGCCTTTTTCATTTCCATTCTACCACAGTGGAATTGTATATTTGGCTCTGCTGGTTAGAGGAGGTTGCGCTTACGGGTATGGTCAATGAGCTAACTTCGCTGCTCTGCGAATACGAATATGGGTAATATCCGGAATCATGGAATACCACACCCGTTTCATTCCCCGAATCGAAGTTTTTGGAAAGGTCAAGAGCATTTCCAGCGAGGGGCCACCAGCCCGACAATGACGCGCCATTAAGAGGCGGGGCGCCCATCCCCTCGGAATAAAGGCTCGCAGCCTGTGCAGATGAAAGAACTGATCCATAGAGCTGCACGTTGCTTATGTATCCTATGAAATTGTTGCAGCCTATGCAAAGGCTAGAAGCGGATGCGGAGCTTGGCGAACAGGGCCATGCACCACCGGACTCTGCGCCGTTGATATAGCTCCAGCAGTATGTGCCATTGTCCACCGCGATAAGATTGTACCATGTTCCGATTGAGGGCGTTACAACCCCGATTGACTTGCCGGGGAAGCCGCTCCAGAGCTCGTTTGTGTTGTCAAGGAATGCTGAATACATCCCGCTGATGGAGAGTATGTTCATGTAGTCGTACGTAGATGGGGACTGCTGCTCGAACCACAATGAGACGCTGAATGTAGAGGAGGGTATGAGCCTTGATTCTGGTATGTTGACGTTGGATGCGCCATTAAAGTACGCGCCATAAAGGGATGGGGCATAGGTCCCATTTATAAATAGGCCTGATTCACTCATATTCTGGCTGGATGAGTATATGAGAGAGCCCTCTGAACCGGCGCCGCCCACATACGCGCTTGTAATGGTGTCGAGCAGGCTCCATGAGGGCGAGGCGTTGATAGTGCCGAACGGCAATATGCCCGTATTGACATAGCCCACGTATCCGCTTGCCGATCCTGACATGTTGTACGGGTCAGGGTTGCCGCTCAACGGCCACCAGCCCGCAAGCGAGGAACCGTTAACAGGGTTGCCGAAAAGCCCCTCAGAAACAAGCGTCTTTATCTGGTTGTAGCTTAGTGCCCTATCGTAAACCTGTGCGTTTGATATGTAGCCGTCGAAGTACAGCGACCCTATGGATGAGGAGGGGATTGTTCCGTTGCCTATCTGAAGCGGGTCAGAAGAGGTTGAGAGGGATGTTTCTGCGGCGCCAGTAGCTGAATTGCATGATGTGTTGACGCATATCTCCGCGGTCCCGTTGTCAGACAGCTCGCCTGTGATGTGGACCCATTTGTCAAGCGGCACGACGGTGTTAGAATACACAGGAGTTATAGCAAGTACGCCGTCAACGACAGCGTATCCGATCGAGTTTACGGATATCTCATATTGAGTGCCCTTGCTGATTATGCCTGCGCCGTCGCGGGTGTTGGAAGAATAGTTGCTCACATAGACCCACGCCGAGAGGGTGACGTTAGAAGTGGGGTTGAGCAGATTTGTAGAGCCGAAGCTTATTCCGCTGTTTATGCCATCAAATGCTGCCACTTCCGCGCCTGAGCCATTCTCCAGATACGGGCTTAGATATGGCGGGTTAAATGCTTTCTCGGATAGAAGATCCCCCGTGCTGGTGCTTATCAGGCCCTGTGCAACCGACTGCGATTCTATCGAAGGCGCAGAGTAGGAGCTTGCGGGGGTGAAATGGGAGTATAGCAGAATCGCTATCGCAGCCGTGGCTACTATAAGCGAGAATATTGCATCTACTGTGAATATGAAGCCTTTCATATTTTTGTTCATTTCATATCACCGCAGACTGGGTATTGGTCCATAACATTATCTTTATATGGACGGGTTGGCCGTTTATATAGCCGTAGCGGCTTATCACGTATGTTGTAAGCGCCGCATTTGTAGAGGGATTTAAGCCGATGGTTATGTTTATCTCGCTATTGTATATTACTATGTAATAATTGTAACTTACGCCGAGCAGCTGCTTTGTCAGCCCGTAGTCCGATGCCGCCATTGCCATGAATGTGTATAGCTTTTTGGATGATATCTCTGTGCCGTTCGACGCTTCTATCCCGACGCTTACCTTCTGCCACGTCGAAGGATTGCTGAGATTTATCTGGGAATACCAGTGGGAGGGGTAACCTTCAGAGAGCAGGGCTTGCGACAGGACTTGGGACTGAAGCTGCATTATTGTTCCGGAGCCGCTCGAGCTTATTGCAAGTTCTGAATTAACGTTATACCACGTGAATGCGAGTATGGTCATCGCGACCGTGAATATGACTATCGCGAATATCACGTCGAAGCTCCAGAATTGCATTCTCATAGTCGACATTGCTACACCGATGTGTTGACCCGCTTGAGCATAGGGATGCCCTCCTCGTACAGCTGCCCTACCTGAAGCTTGGTCAGCGATATATTGTATATCTGCAGGTCGGTAACGGAACCGTTGAAATACTGCGTGTCCGTGTTTCCATCCAAAGCGTCGCCAACATGGCCAGTCTCGGAGAAATCGCCCGGATAGACGCCCGATGGCATGAATGCGCTGGAGTACAGCTGACCATTTACGTAAAGGGAGAGGTTTCCTTCTATTGAGTTGTACGTAGCGGTAAGCAGGTACCATTGGCCCTGTTTCAAGCTT
>JAJZWO010000002.1:12249-33555 GCA_021846635.1 Microcaldota archaeon
GCTTGGCGTAGCGCTATAATCCGAAAATCCGCCAGCGAGGGGCCACCAGCCTTCGAGGTTGGCTCCTGATATCGGCACACTGGACGGGCCTTGCAGAAAGAGCTTGCTTATCTCAGCAGCTCCCAGTGGCTGGGAGTACAGCTGCACATTGGATATCAGCCCGTTGAAACTGTATACGCCAGGATAGCTGCCCCCGATGTTTATGTTGGTTAACGCTGCAAACCGCGTTCCATTTTCTGGTCCGCTTGCTACCATCTTCCCGTTTATGTATATCTGCAGTGTGTTGTTTGTGCCGTTCCACACGCCGGTCAACATATATTCCTTGCCTTTTGATGGAAGATTGCCGGAATACGAATCGGAGAATGTATTTGCTATGTTGCCCCAGGCTATTACTGCATTTGATGTCGCTGAATCGGACTCTATGCTCAACGTCTGCGTTGTGTACGGGGTTCCGTTTATCTCAAGTATGTTCTGTGGAAACTGCCCGGTGCCAGTGCTGTTGACCCATGCCGAAAGAGTTGCCCCGCTTACTGTTTTTTCGATTATTGATGACTTAATTATACTGTTTGCGCCATTAAAGTACGCGCCTGAAAGGGTTGTGACGTTGTTCTCCATCGGCAGCCATTCTCCTCCGGAGAAGCTGCCATTGAGGTAGTGCGTGCTCAGGTCAAGTGCCTTGCTGCCGTATCCCCTATCAAGAGGGTACCACGCTGAGAGGTTGGCTTCAGTGCTTGTATTGCCATTGAAAACCACCATCGTAAGGTTTGACTTTGTTGGGGAGTTTGAATTTATGAATACGGTAAGGTTGCCATTTGCCGGAGTATATTCAGCCAGGCTGCGCCCCGCATCGTTTATCATACCGTTGCTTGACACAAATCCAACCAGTGTGCCGGCAGACACGGAACCGTTGAAGTCCAGAACACTCGCCCTGAACTCTGATGTATATGGATATGATACAGGCCCGTATGCGGTGCCCTGGTCGGCGTAGCTGCTGTAGTCATCAGTGTTGTTTGCAAGCGGCCACCAGCCCGCAAGATTGGTCGTGTTGATTGGCGCCGCACCCATACCTTCAGAGTACATCGTGTAAAGCTGATTGGGCGTAAGAGCTGTAGAGTACACCTGCACATTAGCTAGCTTGCCTATGAAAGGGTTTCCGTCGCAATCCATGAATTGCCCGCCTATCATTATCTGGTTTGAATTGCTCCAGGAATTGGTGTTTGTGGTAGACGCGTTCAGGCTACCGTACTGGAAGAAGTAATTGGGCGAGTTTACAGACACTGCAAAGAAGTTCCAGTTGCCGAAGTTCGTGACGCCGTTTATGTCTACTGAGGTGTCTGCCGAAGAGCATCTGTGGAGCACCATTCCAGCACCGCTTGCCAAAAGGCCCAATGCCTGGTAGTTGTTGAACCCTATGAATGGCTCGGTCCATGACTGCCCCCCGGTCAATCCCGGTATGTTCATCCATCCAGTCACGGTGAATTCTGGGCTGGTGCCTGATATCGGGACGTTTGCGACTATGCACGAGCTGCTGCTTGCGCTGTAAGGACCGCAGCCGGGGTCATATGCAGATGTGCTGCTGAAATTCCCTATATATGACGAAAACAATTTTGTGAGAACGGCGCTTCCAGGCAGCCCTATTACGGAGGGGGGAGGTTCATCTATGTATATTATGCCGTGCGAATTCGATATCTGTATCACGCCCTTGTATACGGGCACAGAATACACGTTTATCCCGTCAGCTGAGTCCACAAGGGTGCTGTTTACCACTATGTTCCTTGCAGAGCTGAACGCTTCTGCTGTTATGACCTGCTTCGCAATGGACATCTTCGTTATGATGACCCCAGTATCCGACAGTTCAAGAGTATACGGGGTTGAGGAGATTGTACCAGGAATGGATACGTTGGTGGAATAGCCGTTGCCTGCAGTCACTGCCTGGTTTATGTATCCTGCTATGCTCTCGGTAAGAAGTTCTATCGCGCCGCTCTGCTGTTCTGTTATGAGGGATGCCTGCTCTGTTGCCACGAGCGCGAATATGAGTATGAAGATGAGGAGCACAAAGGAGTAGACTATTACAAACTCCACTGCTATCTGTGCTTTATTGCCAGCAACTGTCCCGTCTGATCGCATACGCCTCTAACAGTTATTACCAATAAATAATAAATACTGTTTATACAAGTTTAGCTTGCGGTTTGAATCCGAAGGATAGGTATGCGGTATGCCATACGCCCTTCGTTGAGGGCCTAGTGCCGTCCGAACGGACCAGCATATCGCGTATTATCGGCTCCAGGGAGAATATCTTTTCGAAGCCCAGCTTTTCCATAGTCGCGACGAACTTGCTCAGCTGCTCTGAATGGGGCAGATATCCCACCACCATGCCTCCAGGCTTAAGCAGGCGCATTGCATTCCTGAGGCACTTGTCCGAATTAGGCATGTCGAGCGTTACCAGGTCAAAGCTGGCGCTCTTTTCGCCTACACGTTTCGAGAAGTCGCCCACTTTCAATTCAAGATTGTCAAGCTGCAGCATCGCGGCGTTCTTTTTTGCTATCCCGATGAAATCCTCGCGTGTGTCGTAACTTACAACATCGGCGGCCACGCGCGCCAGAGAAACTGCGAGCCATCCGCTTCCAGTTCCGGCATCAATGCATCTGCTGTGCTTCCCTATCCCGGAATAGCCAAGTATCAACCCTATGTCCTTTGGCAGTATGACCTGCGGTCCCCGCTTCAGCCTCCTGTATGCTTCGGTAACGAGCCAGTCAGCCATCTTTGTCCACCTTCTTCGCGCTTTTCTTTCTTGGTTTTGCAGCTGCTTTCTTAGCCTTCTTGGGCTTCGCGGGGCGCTTGACAGACGGCTTTTTGTTTGACTGGGGAGCACCGGATTCTGAAGCGGCCTTCTGGGGCTGCTCGCGTGGTTTGCCCCAGTCCTTTTTCGTCACGCAGTTTGGATCAAGATCCATTTCGAATGGGCGTCGTCCGGTCCTAAATACCCTTATGAATGGGGTATGGCAGTGCTCGCATACCTTTCCAGTTGGCTCGATCTTCGCCTTCTGCGGCAAGGAATAGGTATTCGTGCAATTCGGATAGTTGGAGCAGGCAACGAATGACTTTCCAGCTCTTGAAAAGCGTATTATGAGATCTCCGCCGTCACGAGGGCACTTGCCCAGAACCTTGACGTTCTCTCGCATTGCGCTTCTCAGGTCCTCTGATATCTTGGATATGTTGCTGTCAAACACCTTTAACGCGTCTATGAGCATGCGCTTGCCCTCCTCAATCACATCTGACTCGGTCTTCCTGCCAGCACTTATCTGCTCCATGTCGCGTTCGAGCGCCCTGGTAGTGTTCTCGTCGACTATCATGCTGCAGTTGCTTGAGAGCGTCTCATACACCTTCATCCCGAATGGAGTTACCTTTATGCTTGAGCCATCAACGTAGCCCCTTTTGAAAAGCGTGTCTATTATCGAAGCGCGCGTCGCCTTTGTTCCAAGGTCGCGCTTCTCAAGCTCTGATATGAGTCCTGCTTTTGTATACCTCTTTGGAGGCTGGGTTTGCAGCTCTCTTTTTTCTATTGCGGACGCGGATATGTTCCCTCCCTGCCCGAACTGTGGAAGCTCCTTCTCCTCATCTTGTATGAAGGTATAGATTTCGCGCCAGCCCTTCTTGACGGTCTTGTGCCCGTTGGCCCCGAACATCTCTCCTCCGAATGAGACCGTGACCTTTTCGAGTGACATCTGCGCATCCTCGCCGAAACACGCCAGGAACCTTCTGGTTATAAGGTCGTACAGGCGCTGCTCCTCCTTGCTGAGGGCCTTCGGCTCCTCGCCGGTAGGAAATATCGCAGGGTGCGCCTCGTCGGATTTCTTGCCTTCAAATGGTCTGAACCGGTTCTGCTTTACTAGGCCCTGGGCGTATGCTGCATACTCCGGATTCTTTGACAGCGCACTTATTATCTTTCCAAGGCCAAGCGTCGCCGGAAGTTTCTGCGAAGAGGTTCTCGGATACGAGATGTAGGAGCGCTCATAAAGAGACTGCGCTATCGCGAGAGTCCTTGATGGATCATAGTGAAGCACATGGCTCGCCTCAAGCTGGAGCGAGGTCAGGTCGAAAGGAGGATAAGGCTTGATGTTGCGCTCTGATTTCTCTATCTTCTCCACTGTGCCCGAATCTTTTGAGGATTTGGCTTTTGAAAGAGTAGACGATGCAACTTTTTCATCGTACATGTCGCCGCGAAGGCTTGCAAACTCTATACCTTCAATGGCAGCAGTGACGCGCCAGAACGGGCGGGAGACAAACCTTGATATCTCAAGCTCGTGCTTGGCCAGCATGGCGAGCGCTGGACCCTGTACCCTTCCTATGCTGAGCGATTTGCTGAAGCTCCTTCCGACGGCGGCCCTGGTCAGTGCCCTGCTGAAGTTTATTCCCCAGAGCCAGTCAAGCATGTGGCGCGCCTCTCCGGCATAGAAGTTGCCCATGTCCGGCGGCATCAGATTGGCATAGGCGTCGGTGAGGTCTGGTGTCGTGGTGGTGGAAAACTTCATCCTCTTTGACACTTTCTGGAACCTCTCGCCGGCTATGTACTTTATTATATTAGTGCCTATCACTGTGCCCTCGACGTCGAAGTCGCATGCGTTTATGAACGAGTCGCACTTCTTGCCTATGCTTGAAAGAAGGTCCAGGTACGCCTTTGTGTGCGATGATTTTGTACCGACCTCGTATGATGGCGCCCAGGCTATGTCTAGCGCTGGATAATCGCGCTCCCTGCTTGTCTGCTTCAGAGTAAATAGGTGGCCTGCAGCAGCTGCAACGTACACCTCATTGCCATCCTTCTTGAACGTGTAGTAGCTGACCTTCCCGGATGAGCTTTTCCTTTCTGCAGTGCCGCCGCTAAGCGCCTGTGATATCCTCAACGCAACGCTCGGCTTCTCCGAGACTATAAGAACTGACATGCATTACCTTTTCTTTCTAGTGCTTTTGCGTGGTGCCCTTTTTGCCTTGCGCTTCGTCGCACGCTTTGCCGCAACATTCACGTAAGGGCCACTCATTGGCGCAGGAGTTTTGGCTTCAGGACTTCCCTCGCCGTTCTTTGACAGGATCCACGCGTTGAACAGCCCAAATGCAAGCGCCAATGCTGCAACAGCATAGAATATGATGCTGCCACCATTATATATAAATATAATTATTGCAGTTATAGAGAACACAACGGTGAACAATGACGAAAGAAGCTCAGTTTGGACTTTTTCCATGAAATGCACCGAGGAGTGGTAGCATGATAATATATTTAGTTATATTTATAACACTTGTCGCAGCGTTTATCGCCGCGCTCGCGCAACTCGTCTTCAAAAAGGAGATGCTTGAGCCAATCCACGGCGTGCACGAATTCATAAAGCTGCTTAAGAGGCCAAAGGTGATAATGGGCTTCGGAGGCTACCTGCTGAGCCTTGTAGTCTACCTGTATGCGCTGGGCAGGGCGCCGCTCTCGCTTGTCTACCCTCTTTTTGCAAGCACCTTCATATTCATATTCATAATATCGGCGCTGTTTCTCAAGGAGAAGCCCGATCTGAAGAGGGCGGCAGGAATAGCTCTTGTGTTCCTTGGAATAGTGATAATAGCATTATCTGCATAGTGTTTGGATGAGATCGAATAAATTGAAGTACATAATTTTCCTGCTCTGCTCCACATTCCTAGGAGCCCTTGGGCAGTTTTTCTTCAAGGGCGCTTTTGACAGCACTGGTCTGTTCGCCGAGCTTCTGGCGATAGGCCTGGTGTCTTACGTCTTCTCTACAGTATTCTATTTCTATGTGCTCAGCAGGACGCACCTGAGCTGGGCCTACGGCATTGGCGGACTGTCCTATATATTTGCAGTGCTCCTGGCAAAATTTGCGCTGTATGAGAGCGTTCCTCCACTCAGGTGGGTGGGCGTTCTTGTGATAACCGTGGGAGTGGTGCTTATAGGGCTCAGCTGAACTTCACGATGCCTTCTGCAAACTTGTCTGACCCTCCGCCGCTGAGAGACCCTCCCTTCATGTTCTTCGATATGTATTCACGCAGCGCGCCTATCGCAGAGATGCCGGACTTCTGCCCGGATATCGCGATTATCTCTCCAGAATCGTTGTGAAGTATGACAGTTATTCTTGGATTATTCGACGTGGCGACAGTTGCCGCCTTTCTCATGAGCTTCCTGCCATATTGAGTCTTGTCTGACACAAGCCCTGAAGAGGATTTGCCTGAAAGCTCTGTGCCCATCAGCTTGGACAGATCCTCCTCCATCGACTCGTACTGCTTCTTGTAGCTCTCCAGCTCGCTTATGCGCGACATGACGCCCTGAGATATGCTCGCCCCGCTGTACTTCAGGGCCGCGCCTATGCTTGAGAGCTCCCTCGATATGCCCGATATGTAGTTCGCGGCAGCTGGCCCTGCAACGAACTCGATCCTGTTTATTCCGTCGTGTATCCTGTACGAGGCGGTTATCTTTATCAGCCCTATGTACGTTTCCCTGCCCATCAGATGGAGGCCTCCGCATGCCTCCGCATCTATCAGATTGCCCTCAAGGTCGCTTATCTTTACTATACGCATGGTGCTCGACGGGACACCATGGCCCTGGTATATTGAGAAGCCGTATTCCTGTTCCGCTGCGCCGCGTTCCATCTCCTTTACTGATACCTTTATTCCGTGCACTATGTAATCGTTAGCCATGCGCTCCAGCTTCTCAACCTGCTGCTCGGTAAGCTTCTCGTAGTGCGCTATGTCTATGTGCGCCTTGGTCTCGCCCTTCCTCGCGCCTTCCTGCCACGCATGGGGTCCGAGCAACTTTCTCGCGGCTGCGCTGATTATGTGCGTCGCCGTATGATGCGCCATGAGCCTTATGCGCCTTTCATTGTCGACAGAGCACCTTACCCTGGAACCTTTCTCAAACCTGTGCGGCTCCGCAAGCACATGCACTATTATGCCGCCATACGACTGCACATCGGCGACAGCATGGCCGCCTATCTCGCCATGATCCGCTTCCTGGCCTCCCCCTTCGGGGTAGAATGGCGTTGCATCTAGCACCACGTACTTGCCCTCTGATAGGAGCACCTTTGAATCGGAATCCACAGCGTAGTCGTAGTAGAGCTTCTTCGTCTGCGGCACCCCTGAAATTTCTACAGGAGATTTCTTCTTCTGCTTCCTGCGCTCTGCAAAATCGCCCTTTACCACTGACGAGTAAACATTCTCAGGCACCTCGATTTGCATGCCCTGAGATTCGGCAACCGACTTTATGAATTCCGGGGTTATGCCGTTGCTCTCGTAAAGGACGCCGAGCCGCTCGGATGTCAGCTCCTTTCCGGATTCTAGCATCTGGGACACTATCTTTGATGCCTCTGCCTTGCTGCGCGAATATCTTTCTGTTTCAACTTTCAGCACCTCCGATATCTCGCCGAAAGAGTCCTTCAGACCAGGATAAACGTGCGCCATGTTCCTGCTCGATATCTCCATGAGCTTTATGAAATCAACATTGAGGTTGTTTGACGATATCATGTCGAGTGCACGCCTGAATATCACCCTTATGTTGTATCCTCCCCCTACATTGCTCGGGAGCGAGCCGTCGCTTATGGCGAACATTATGCTCCTGGCGTGATCGGCTACCGCGTACGCAGCCTGCATCGGCTTTATCACGCGCGAGTAGTCCTTCATGCCTATCCCGGACCTTCCAGACACCTTGAGCTCGTAGTCGTGCGGCGTTTTCTCCTCTGATATGTCTATTTCCCCGGCTATCGACGCTATCTTGGAGTACATAGCATGATCCGGTTTTATTCCAGAGCTACGATACATGTATTCCAGCTCCTTCGAGAACACAACGTCGTACAGCGTCTGTGCCCCGGAATGGAACCACATGAGCCTCTCGAAGCCCCATCCGACATCCACGACCTTGCCTTCGAGCTCGCTGACCTTGCCATCAGAATACTGGTACTGCGTGAAGACGTTGTTGACCAGCTCGAGCCCTCCTGAGAAACCCTCTATGCACGGCCCGAACTCGGAGAAATCTCCCATCGCCCACACGTCTTCAACATAAGTTATCTTTTCCTTTGGTATGCGAAGCTCCCTGTTTAGGAACCCGAAGTTGAGCTCTATTGTTCTGTCTCGCCAGTAACCATGCTTTGGATAGTTGAATGCATGCTGTCCAGCCATCATGAACGAAGTCAGATGCCTTCCGGTTATGCCGACGTTGGGGACATCGTTGAAGCGCATGCACATCTGAGGCACGAGCAGCGGATTCTTCGGATACTCGAAGCTTATCTTTCCGTTTTCAAGCCTCTGGAAGTCCTGTATGCTTGCTATAGTAAAGTACAGGTCTGGTCTCCAGCGGCTCACAACTGGGTACTTTCCCACTATCGAATGCCCCTCCCTGCTGAAATACCCAGAGAAATACTTCCAGAAATCATCATACGATAATTCCTGCGGCTTATCTTTTATAAACGAGTAAGGCTCGTGCTCAGAGTCGCCGCACAGGTCGCGCTCAGGATCTGCGCTCCAGAAGTTCTTGCCGCATATGCGGCAGCTGCGCCTCTCGAAGCCTTCATCTTTGAAAAGCTTTGTGCTGTAGTATTTCTCGGGTTCCTTGGAGAACTCCTTTCTCAGCGATTCCTTGTCCATCCTCATTGCCCCACCTTATGCTGCCACCATACCTTGCATTCCTTGCCAAAGAACTCGCACATGTTGCACTTTGACATTTCTTCATATGGCACTGGACGCGCTGCACGTTCGCCCTTCCAATAACCCATAGCAAAAGAGAGTATGTTCTCCATCTCACGCTGCGAATATTTGAAGCTGTACAGCTGGATAGTGCTTCCAGTAAACTGGTCTATGTAGCGTATGTAGAGTTTTTCGTCGAACTCAGGGAGGGATTTGAGTGCATTAAAGTAGCGCTGCTCGACTTCCCCTATCGTCCCGAGTGCACCGCTTATGTGAAGCGCAGACATCTGACGCCCAAACTCCGGAGTCAGCTTTAGCCTCGGGGTGCCTGTCGCCTTCCTGAACTCTGATATGGTGTAAGCTCCGGATTTTATATCCTCTATAAGCTTCCTGTAGAGGATTACCTGCACCCTTGCGATCATCATTGCCCCTTTTCCGGGAAGCTTGGACCGAGTAGTCTTGTCCTCGTAGACGTGCAGCTTTCCGTCCCTTGTGGAAAGCTGGTCTATCTTTCCGACGGTCTTGAACCCGCTTATCGAGCCGAATATGCTGACTTCGCGCGTCTTTGATTTCTCTACAAGTGAATCGAGCGCCATGTAGCTCTCGTACAGCGTCTTGTACATGAAGTCCCCATAGCTTCTCGGCTGCAGATCAAGCTGCACGTTGGTCTCGCCGGCCATGTCTTCGTGCATCTTGCTGCCTTTCGTCAACTCTTTGGTAATCTTCCTTCCGTACAGGTAGCGCAGCTCCATCTGCTTCTCACACCAGTACTGGGATGCTATGTCCGTTACCCTTATACTGGATTTATTAAGCCTGTCCAGAGTGCCCATAAAATCAGCCTGCCTACCAATCGTCACAGCAAAAGCTCAGCGATTACCTCATTCATCACGGTATAATGATTTGATTAGAGATTTAAATAGATATTGCTAACCGCGCTTCCCAAGCCCGCGCCTGAGGAATTCCTCCATGCTGTGATATATGTAATCTGGATGTTCCTTTCTGAGGACCTCATACCTGTCGAACCCTCCAGCTACCGCACAAGATGTTATTTTGGCGGCCCTTGCAGTAATTACGTCTGTCACCATGTCGCCTATGTAAACGCACCTGCTTTTCCGTACCCCCGATATCCGTATCGCTGCGTTCAGCCCGGCAGGGTTGGGCTTCGGCGCCCTGAGATCCCTTGCGCTTACTATCACGTCTATGTATTTGGATATGCCGAGTATCTTAACCTCCTTGAGCAGGCGGCGCCTGTTGGCGTTTGAGAACACGACCACCTTCTTGCCTTTTGAATTGAGGTATTTCAGGATTTCAGGGGCGTCGTTGTGCAGCTTCGGCCTGCTTACCCATAAAACAGCATCGAGAACGTAGGACATCACGCTGTTGTCCACCTCCTCCATTTCTATCAGCCGTTTCAGGTTGAGGTCTGAGTAATTGCGCCTGTGGCGCCTGCCGCCCTCCAGCGCTGTTTTCGTATCGCGGCCTATGCTTTTGAGCGCCTCGTTTATCATCAGTATGGTGCGCAAGCTCTGTATGGTTCCATCCCAATCGAAGATGAACGCGTCGAACCTGTCCATCAGCCTGTCCATCAAGATTGACCCCATTTGAGCTCTATTGCGGGCTTCTCCGGCTGGGCGCGCTGTGCGCGTGCTGAGCCGGATGACGATTCGGTGTAAACCTTTACAGGGCACCCCAGCTTTGACGACATGTACTTTGAGGCGTCCTCCATTGCCGAGCGCAGATCCTCTGAAGTGAAGGAAACCTTCATCGTCACGCTGTTTGGGTTCTTGTACTGCATTATGTATTTTGACACATCCTCCTTTGACGCGCCGAAGCTCTCCGATTTTGCTATCACCTCGGAGTGCTTTTTAGAATCGACCAGGTAGTTATACGCCTTGAATTTCCACTCGTCTGCTATGATGACCGCAGCCTCTGACGGCATGGAGCCCCCGTTCTTAGGCGACATCACAGTAATTATGTCCTTTATGTCCGACAGGGTTGTGTCTATAACATTCTCGCAGCTCTCTATCTGATCGTTTATCATTCCAGCATCCGATTGGGGCCATGCCTGTTCGATGGCAAGGCCGTCGTTGCCCAGCAGCTCCCAGAATTCCTCCGCAATGTGCGGCATGAATGGGGAGAGCATTATCGTAATCTTTGAAAAGAATTCAGACAGGACTATCTGGTTTGGAGATCCGCGTTCAAGATACCTCTTTATCTCATTTATCGAATCATAGTATATGGATCCGAAGGCGGATTTCACGTAAAGCGAACCCATGTCTTTCGTCACGGATGAAATCTTTGCGTTTAGCTTCGAATACAGCCAGTAGTCTATCGGGCGTAGGCCGCCGCTGTCCATTTCCTCCATGGACTTTATCGTGTTGTATAGGAAGTCGTTGCGCTGCATGAGGCCGGATACAGCAGCAACCGAGAAGTCAGTATCCGTATCGAGTTCCGTCCCTGCGATCTCTATCGCCCTTAGGTTGTCCGCGCCGTATTTCTTTATAGCGTCTACTATTGGGATTATGTTGCCGAGGCTCTTGCTCATCTTCTTGCCCTCATAGAGCTGCATGCCGTTTGTGACTATCTTCTTCGGAAACATGTCTTTCGGCATTATCGCAGCATGCGCAAAGAGGTACATGGCAAGGTGGCTGAATATCAGCTCTGAAGCGGAATGCCTGGACGTATTGGAATACCAGTAAGTGAATGATTCTCGGCATCTTTTTACTACAAGAGGATCTATCCCTGAAGCCGCGCTGGCGGAATCTACGGTGCCTATACCAAGGAACACGTAATCGAAGAACTCCGGCTTCGCCTTTTCCGCGCCTATGCTGTTTGATGCGATTATGTGGCTTATTGTATAGAACGCCATGTAGATGGTTGAATCCGAAAGGGATTCTATTATGTGTTTAGGGTTGAGGGGAAATCTGGTTCCAAGACCCTGGGCCCTTTCGAGCGCCCTGAGATCAAGCCAGTCTATCGTATAATCGTAAGCAGCGCGCATCTTCTTGGGGTACACGTCTGTTGAGGCAAACAGGGATTTTACCTTTTCCTTCCATGCTTTGTCGCCGTAGTTTATGAACCACTGGTCATTTACTATCTTGACTATTGCGCGAGTGCCGCACCTGCAGAAAACCGGAGAATTGGATATTATGTATGACTCGAGCGCATTGCCCCCTGCAAGAAGATCCTTCTTTATGTATTCGCGCGCTTCGGACTCAGGCATCCCAGCATACTTTCCTATGCCCATCTTCCCGTTGTGGGATTCCGCGCTGTAAAGCTTCTTTGTTGCTTCTTCTATGAGATCTTCGGGTGCTGATTCGTCTCCCCCAAGCATTGACAGGTACACAGCGGAAGGAATGCTTTGTTCTGCATTGCCTTCGAGAGAGATTACCTTCTTGTATGAGGCTGGGACCTTGTAGCCTTCCCTTTCCAGCCTTTTGAGCGCGACATAGTCGAATGGGGCGTGAGCCGGAACTGACATTACGATTCCGGTGCCGAAAGACTCGTCTACGAAGAATCCTGGCAATATTGGAATCTCTTCTCCCGTAAGCGGGTTCAATGCGGACTTTGCAAGCAGCTCGTCAGAGGAAACATCACCTTTTTCCTCTATCTTTAGCTGGTACGCGAGTTCCTTTGCCGCACTTTTTGAAATGTAGTAATCCTTTCCTGATATTGAAACCAGGGAGTATGCTGCGCCCTTCGCTATGAACAGGTTTGATACCCCGTATATGGTTTCAGGCCTGTATGTTGTGCAGAGGAAACTTGCAGTACCGCCGTTTTCCTTGAACGCGACCGTCGTCACTTTCTCAATCTCTGGATGCACGTCGCCCTTGGTGTCGTGCTGCCCTACGGGATTGCCCTCGTTTGTGCACCAAGCCACGTAGTGCTCGCCCTGCTCGAGCAGCTTCATCGCCACAAGCTTGGAGAACTGCCATTCCACCATCTTGCTGAAGAATGGATTTATCGAGTTAAAGCTGCGCCTCCAGTCTATGCCCAGCCCTGCGGCTCTGAGACCGCGTGCGGTGTCATTCGCAAAGTAGTCCGCCATGTACAGCGGATCGGAGAGCTTCGGAAGCTCTGACTCGGGTATGTTGTAAACCTTTATTTCGTCCAGGACTTCCTTGTTGCGCTCTGCTATCCTCTTCGCTATCGCTATTATGGGAGTGCCGGTATAGTGGAAACCCATTGGGAAAAGCGTGTTGTACCCGGATAGGCGCATGTACCTGGCATACATGTCTGTTATCGCATACGTCTTTAGATGGCCTATGTGCAGAGGCATGTTGACGTATGGCCATGCTGCGGTAACAAGCAGGGGCTTCCTTTCATTCGGCTCCGGCTCGTATGCCTTGGCTTCATCCCAACGCTTCTGCCACTTCTTTTCTATCGCTCCGTAGTCAATCATCGGACTTCACACAAGGATTATTGGTAAGTATTTGCGGGCTATTTATAAAGGCTTTGTGCTTTTTTTCAACGCCACATTTATTAATGTTAAAAACGAATTCCGCTCATGGATTTGCTTTATTTCAGGATCGCGAGCGTCATAGCAATTGCTTTCATTTACATGATTTTCGATGTATTCAACAAAAGGAACGTTCCGAGCGTATTTGCATATGCAAGCATAGCTTACGGGGTAATTCTGACCATACTGTACCTGAATCTAGGAACGATACTGATCAGCGCATTGATAGCGATAGCGGTCTTGGGCTTCGGCTACTTTGCGTACAAGATAGGGCAGCTTGGCTTGGGTGACGCGTTTGAGCTGGCTGCGCTGTCGCTTGTGCTGCCGCTCCAGCCCAGAGGGCTTATCGGCAACCTACCCACGCTTGGGCTTCCTTTTGAATTCTCGCTTCTTGTGTGCATGGGGATTGCAGCGATAATACTGGTGCCGCTTTACTACGTTCCGAAATCCAGGAAAATGAGGATAAAGGTTGGCATGGGCAGCGGAGACATAGTGAAAGCGATTACTATAGGCTTGGTATATTTGGTCTTCATACTTTTCCTTGTATTAGTGGTAAGGATAAGCATATACGGGATAGTGCTCCTTCTCGCGGTGATGGCAGGCTCTATAGCCATAATGGTATTTGAGAAGAGGATCACTTACATGATGGTGGACATGGTGGACTTCACGAAATTCGAGGATGGGGATATAATAGCATTCAATCTGATGGACAGGAGGGATATAGAGCAGTCCCGTAGGAAGATTCGCAGGTTTGAGAGGCTCGTTACGAATGAGCTGATAGCGGAGATGAAAAAGAAGGGCGTGCGCAAAAAATACCCGGTTTACAAGAGAGCCGTGCCGCTTGCTGTCCCCATTTTTGTAGGAGCCTTACTCGCACTTGTATTCGGCAACCTCATATTTCTCATAGCTCCTGCTGGAGTGCTTCTGCCACACGCGGCCGCTTATCTCCTATCGACTGAATAGGAATGAATTAAAAGCCCTTCTGTGTATTTATAATATGGTGTATGGATGAGGCACGTGGGCAACAATGCCGGGCTTTTCTGGCAGTTCATGTACAAAAGGGCACTCGGCATGACAATGATGACCTTTGCCATAATACTTGCAGTGGGAGTTATTTTCACTGTGCTGATAAACAGCGTCTCTTCGTATAATTATATGGCCGACATAGCTTTTTGGGGGCTCCTCATAGCGATAACCATAATAACGCTCATAATAAACTTCGCCAACGCACACAGGGCTACAGTAAAATACATGAGTTCTAGCGAACATGCAAAGCATTCGATTAACATGGGCATATGGACCGCATCGATAACCGTAGGCATCGTAGTGTTCAGCCTACCTATGCTATTCTTCAGCGCTTTCTATGTTCCCATAATATTCCTGCTCACATTCGGGGGCATAATGTGGGTAATATACATATCTACGATAGCGATTTTTGGAAACTATTATCACGAGATTGCAATAGGCGCATCGGCGCTGTGGGTTGCCTTCGTAGTCGGGGGCCTTGAGTTCTCATTCGCATTCACCAACGTTTACCTTGCAAACTTCATACTGCTGAGTACAATGGCCGTGATAATACTTGTCTTTGGGATAGTGGGATGCGCTATGCTGTTCAACTCGCACAAGAGCATACGCGAAGGCTATGAAAAGTTCGTTCTTGCCCCGAAATCGAGGCGCGCCGCACACCCTGCGCATAGAAGGGTGTTGCGTAAAGGAGGAAGAAGGCGCAGACGGTAGTTAGTTTTTGGTTACAGCATTAAGAAGTTCGTCCTCGTCGCTCATTTTCTTCAGGCTTTCCTTGGTAAGCACCGGGATTCCTTTCAGCCTTCCGCCTGCACTGCCCTTTGACACTATAAAGAAGGGGTAGTCTTCATTGAAAGCCTCGGTAACCTTGGAGTAGAATGAAGCTACTTTGTACAGCGTGTGAATGCTGGCACTCTTCTCCTTGGCTTCATACCTAAAACGTTTTCTTGCTATCGAATCAAAAGGTGCGTTGCTGACCCTTGAGAAACGGATTACATTTGCATCTGGATACCTAAATACAGTCTGTGGCGGTGCTTGGTTCTCGGAAAGTTTTCCGCCGAAGAATTCCTCGAGCTTTTTCAGGTTTACTGAACGCACCTTTCCTGAGCCTGATTCGTAGCGCTCTATGCTTTCCTTTGATATGTTTACAATTGAGGAAAGCTCGCGTATGCTTATGCCTGCCAGGCGGCGCAGATACCTGAGCTCTGGTCCAGATATCGATACTGATACTCCGGAGAACTTTTTTGATATTGTTATACCGGAGCCATCCAATGCGTTCTCCATGTCTGATGCGCCAATGCATGTAACCCCATAGCGCATAAAGCCTATTCCCTTCGGGAAGGGCAGCCCTTTTCTCCTGCTGCCGACCACGTAGGCGTAGGCGTTGAAGAAGCCGGCGAGCTTCAGAAGGTCTTCGGCGTCAGACTTGCTAAGCGAATCTATGTCTGCCACTGCCTTTATCAGGAATTTTGAACCTCTCTTCTCTGCTATGATGTCAAAGCAGGATTGCATATTGCCGACAGATATGTGGGAGAAGCCGCGCTCCTCCAGTGCCTTTGATATGGAGGATATAAGCCTGTTGCGCAATATGGACGGCATAGCATTATTTCTCATGCCAAATATATTAACCATATAGCTTTTGCAGGGCTGGGCAACTGCTTTTATACTTTATTGAATGATATTAGAACATGGAAGATAGCCGGGAAAGCTATGATAGCAACGACCTGTTCAAGCCGAAGATAGCAGTATGCGGAGTCGGAGGCGGGGGAAGCAATACAGTAAACAGGCTTAGCGGGATGGGGATAAAGGGAGTAACGCTTATCGCGGTAAACACCGACGCAAAGCACCTGAACGGTCTCAACAATGATATTAAAAAAATGCTCATAGGCGGGCCGCTCACCAAGGGGCTTGGAGCCGGTGGCTTTCCCGCGGTGGGAAAGAAAGCCGCGGATTATTCAAGAAGCGACATAGCGGCTGCGCTTGCGGGATACAATCTCGTGTTT
This sequence comes from Microcaldota archaeon, assembly GCA_021846635.1. Taxonomy (GTDB): domain Archaea; phylum Micrarchaeota; class Micrarchaeia; order Micrarchaeales; family Micrarchaeaceae; genus JAJZYW01. The sequence continues at coordinate 28,399 of JAJZWO010000002.1, forward strand.
GTATGCGCGGGAATGGGAGGAGGCACGGGCACTGGCGCGGCGCCGGTAGTGGCTAACGTAGCGAAGGAGAACGGCGCGATTGTTATAAGCATAGTTACCTTCCCGTTCGCTCTCGAGAAGGTCAGGCTTAACGTTGCCAAGGAGGGTGTCGAAGACCTCAGAAAGAATTCAGACACGCTCATAGTAATAGACAACCAGAAGCTGGTCCAGCTCTACAAGAACCTGCCGCTCGATAGCGCGTTCAACATAGCTGACGAGGTGGCGTCGAAGGCAGTGAGAGGGATAAGCGAGACGATAACGCAGCCGAGCATGCTCAACCTTGATTTTGCTGATGTCAAGAATGTGATGAATTCCGGAGGGCTCGCTTTCATAAGCATAGGGGAGGGCAACGGAAACAACAGGATAGAGGATGCAGTATCACAGATACAGAAGAACAAGCTTCTGGACGTAGACTTCGAGGGAGCTAAATCAGCCTTGGTGCATGTCACGTGCGGCAGAAGTTTCACACTCGGAGAGCTGAACGAGATAAGCAAGAGGCTCACAGATTCTGTGGCCAAAGATGCAAACGTTGTGATAGGCGCAAGGAACGATGACAGTTTCGGCGAGAAGATAGAAGTGATTGCGATTTTTACAGGGGTTAAGAGCCCAGAGATATTCGGAAGGGATGCTGGCCAGCAAAGAGGCGCACAGGGGCACCCAGGCGGTCTAGACATACCAGATCTCTTCTAGCTTCTACTGTATCTCGCTGGCCTTGGTATGCTCTCCAAGCGCCTTGTCCCTGTCAAGCAGGTATATCCTAGCGTCGTGAATCTGCTTTAGGCTGTCGTCGTGGGTTATTATGAAAACCTGCTCCACAACCGAGGGCAGAACGTCTCCGAGCACGTCAACGAATTTTGATATTCCTGATGAATCTATGTTGTGCGTGGGCTCGTCCAGTATGAGCCACTTCAGGTTAGGCACTATCACCATTGAAAGCGCTATTCGCATCGCGAGGCATGCGATGCTCTTCTCGCCGCCGCTGGCTACCGAATCCACTCCAAGCCATTCGCCTTCGCCTAGCGATGACTTTACCTGAAGCGAATAATCATCTGCCTGCGCCTCAAGCCTTATGCTCTGGTAGTCGCCGTAAGGGTATAGCGTTGGCCACATGCCCTGCATTATGCTGTTTATTGATGTTACTATCCTGTCCCTCAAGGTCTCCGACACCAATTCCAGAACTTTCTTGAATATCGTGAGCTCGCGCGATGCAGTGCGCTGGGATTCTATCTTCCTCTCCATATTTTCCAGCTCGGATATCTGCGCAGAAGCTTCCTTTATTGAACGCGACAGCTCGGATATCATTTTTTCGTTCATGGAAAGTTTGGATCGTTTCCCGCTCAGTTCTGATGAGTATGCAGAAAATTTCTCCTGTATGGCGTAAACCGTCTTTTCGTCAGACTTGATTGCTGCTAGCTCCTTTGCCTTAGATTCTAGTTCGGATTTGGCGGAAGCAATCTGCTTTGTGTACCCATCAAGGCGCTTCAATGCATCAAGCTTCGGCTTTATCGCATCCAGTTCATCCGATATCGAGGATATCTCTTTTGATATCGAATCGCTTGCCGAAGAGGCTTCCTTCAGCTTGGCTTCCGCGGATTTAAGCAATGAAGAAGTGGACTCTGCTGCCTTTTCCGAATCTGCATAGTCCAAGATTCGCTTCTTTGCAAATTCGTATTCCTTATACTTTTTGGAAAGGCTTTCTGATTCGTCCTGCATGGAAGCCAACGACGAGGAGAGTTCCTTTATCGTCTCTTTAAGTTTAGCTATTTCGGTGGTCTTGGACGATACGATCTCGCGTTTGTGCTCTTCGGTGAGCTCCTGGTCGCAAACGGGGCAGCGCCCGGAAGCTGAGGAAAGTTCGCCGAGGGATTTCTCGGCATCCTGCAGCCTCGCCTTTGCTGAAGCTGCACTCTCCCGAGCCTTGGATATGTTGGCGTCAAGCTCCTGGACTTTGGACTCCAGACCTTTCCACTCCGGGCTCGATAGCTTAAGCTCGAGCGCTTTCATCTCGTCAAGCCTTCTTTTGGCAACGCTCTGCTCCGCTTTCAGCTTCTCAAATGACGCTACCGTCTTCCGCTCCTCAAGCCTCGCATCCTCAAGCTTCTTTTTTGATTCTGATAGCCTAGACGAAAGTTCTGAGTGAAGCTTGATGACTTCCTCCTGCAAAATCCCCATTGAATTTATCTTGTCTATCTCGCCCTGCAGGACCGAGATCTTTGATTTTGATGCGGAAACCTCGTTTGTAAGTTTGGACTTTTTGGCAGACTCCTGCTTCGCAAGTTCAAGCTCCTTCCTTGCAGCCGCCTCTTCCTTCTCCAGGGATGCAACCTCTTCTGAAAGTTCTGACTGCTCTTTGACATATTTGTCTCTCTCCAAGGTAGTTGAATCAAGCCTCTTTCTCAAGCCGCTTAGGTCTGCCTTGCCAAGCATCTCCTCGGCAGTTTTTGTCAAAGACCTTATGGTGTTTATTGAGGAAATTGTGTTTTCCTCTGCGGCCGAAAACGAGTCTAGCCCCAGCATGTTGTCTATCTGCTTCTTCCTCTCGCTCCTGCCAAGGTCTAGAAAGTATTCTAGGTTGTTCTGCTCCGAGTACACGGCCCGCGAGAACGTTTGGTAGTCGAGCTTCAGTATCGAAGATATCTCCTCATTTACGCGTTCCGCCTGCGCCTGCAGGTACTTTCCGTCTATTTCAAGCCTTGCATCTGCGCCTTTCTGTGTTATGTTCCTTGTTATGGTGTAGGTGTGGCCATCTACATCCATTGACAGCCTGACCGTCGCCGACTGCGCTGCTTCTGGCCTGCTGGTTATGACGTCGGCGAGCTTCATCCGCCTATGAAGCAAAGAGGGAAAGGTGCCAAATAGCCCGAAGGATATGGCATCCATTACCGAGCTCTTGCCTGCGCCCATTATGCCTATCATTACGTTTACTCCTTTGCTGAACTCTATCCTTGTGTTGCCATGGCTTTTCCAGTTCTTAAGCTCTATATATCGCAGCATAAACAGTCCTTTGGTTAACTCAATCAAAATTAAAAAGGCTTTATGAAAAAGGAAACGCCTGGTTGCGCCGTAAAGAATAAGGCGTTATATCAAGGTTTCCTCGTCCACTTCAACTTCGCTGACGCTTCCAAGCTTCTTGAGCTTAGACTCAAGAGCCGAAGAGCTGTCTTCCGAATCTTCAAAGACAAACATCGCCTTTATTACCATTATGCCGAAGGCGACATCCTCGACTTGAAGCCCTTTTGGGCCCATGGCTGAAACCTCCTTCTTCGCTTCATCGAGGGAGTTCTCCTTTGGGTATATCTTGAATATAACGGCAACTTTAGACATCAAGGTCCCTCGAAATCGCATTCAGCACATTTGTACCTGTTGGATATTTCCCTGCAGTGGTAGCATCTTATTATGCTGCCCTTGCCGCAGCTCGGGCATTTGAATTCCGTGTATTCACTAGTCATGCGACCGCATGACACGCACACTTTGCCTGGGAGAACTTCTGTTATAGAATCACCTTTTGGCTGAACGCCTTGCCCTATTACGCGTCACTTTGTTGGGGACTATTGCGCCACCGATTGCGCCGCTGCCCGCCTTTGAGACGTGGTAAACCAGCATCAGGACGAAGCCGAGTATTATAACAACAATAATTAGTATGGCAAGTATTAAAATAGCTATTGTTTCCAGGAGACCATATATGTTTGACAGCTGCGATCCAAGTGCGCCAAGATCCTGCGGCGCTTGTGATGTCGTCACTGGAACTAGGCTTGAGGCTATTACCTTGGTGTCGTTGCTTATGGCGCTTGCCAAAACTGCCGAGGAATATGCGCTTGCGGCGTAGGAATGCGCTGCGGAGCTGTTTGTTGTGAGCTTTGATTCATACACGTAGAACATCGCCTCGTTGGCGTATTGCGTTGCCCATATCCCGTAGGTAGATGAATTGGCTGTTGACTCTGCCATCGCGTCAAGCGCGCTTGTATTCATCGAGAATGAGTTGGATGCGGATCCTGTTGCAGAGGCGAAATCTGCATCGAGTATTGCAAGCGGATAGTTGTGATTTCTATACGCCGCGAGAGCGGTCTGGTAGTAGTAGCTACTGCCGTAGTTTCCAGCAGCTGAAATTCGCGATGCAGCAAGCGATGCTAGCGAAGCCGATGGCACGGACGCGTTGCCTCCTATCCTTTGCGCTATGCCGTACATGTATGCCGCTGAGCCGCACCATGCCTGAGCTATGCCGTTCTCGTACATGTTCTCCATGACGCCGTCGCTGTCTGTTGTTGTGGAATTGTAGTTTGCAATCAGGCTTTCAGCAGTATAGTTGCCCCATGCCTGGCGCAGTTCGCCGCCGAGAACATATTCGAGATTTGCTGATGTGATTTGTGGCGGCTGAATAGAAGCGCATGACGAAGACGTCTGTATTAGCGTCTGGATTCCTTGCTGCTTGGTAGTGCTTGCCGAATGCATCAGGTATGCGTTGGCATAATCCAGGAATGCAAAATCCGCTGCAGCATAATAGTAGCCCTTCGCGCCTATCTGCTCGCTTTGGGCCAACGCGTTAGACATGTTTGCTGCTATGCCGGAGAACCTGCCGTTTGAAAGAGTGCCTATCATAGAACCCGTCATGTTCTCTGTGTAATTCAACAGCTCGCGGAAGTTGCTTTCGTTGCACGAATTACTGCATGTGAGCGGGGCACTGGGCAGGGCTGAGACGTTATATTTTGTGTAGAACGAAAACGTGACATTATGCCCAGCTACAGGAGAACTTCCAGTAGCATATGCAAACGCCTGCGAGACGTTTGATATCTCTATTAATGGTATGTGGAAATTGGTCTGAATCAAAAGGTAGAGCTCGTTCTCAAACGAACCAGGAGATGCATACGGCACCAAGCCAAACCTGAGGCCTTCTGCTGATGCTGCAGACATCTTGTCGTATACGCCGCCTATTGGACCTATCGAGCCGTTCGGGTTTATGGTGCCGGTCATGGTAAAGTTGCTTAGGAGCGGCTTGTTTGAGAAAGCCGAAAGAGCCAGGACAGTCATTGCGGCGCCAGCACTGGGGCCCGAGACGCTCGCGTTGTAGTCGTTTATCTCGTATGTAAAGTTATAGTCGGATTCTGTACGGCCCATGTATGA
>JAJZWO010000002.1:33989-39997 GCA_021846635.1 Microcaldota archaeon
TGTTGACTTCGCGGGAGTTGATCCTGACTATGTGCTCGCTCTTCCTGTTTATTATGTTGAGAGGGGGAATCTTGAACGCGTTCTTCGAGTCTGCCATGAACCTTTCGTGCTGCTCCGCGGCATCGGCCTCGGACATCACCCTTATGTCGATGTACATTCCGTACGTCTCGAATTCCTTCTTGATGTCATAGTAGTCGCGTTCGAAAGCTTTGCCTATCCTGTCTGAGCTGGTCAGCACCATAACCCCCTTTATAGACCCGATGTTAGATGATACAAGGCGGTACATGTTTGACATGCTTGCGGTGTCAAAATTCTTGTCAAGCACCTTGAGCGTTCCGGAGAGATTGCCCATGACCTTGTCGTACATGTTAAGCATGTTTGAATACGGCTTTGATGGATCTATCTCCAGGGGACGGATGGACTGGCGCTTCTGCGGCTTTTGCAGAAATGCATACGCGCCCGCAACCATCGCTAGCAGAGCGCCGATGTAGCCGGTGGCAACAACTTCGAAAGGCTCCGAGAGGTTGAGATTTATCTTCATAACTGTAAGGATTGCTATGAATATGATTGACAGTATCGCCATAGAGAATCCGGATACTCTTCCCCTTCTGGATCCGAAGAACCAGAGGGTAGCCAGGCCGAACATCGCCAGCGCTATCGGCAGCATAAGGTAGGTGAAGTATGTTCCTAGCCTGTATACGGGGGTATTGTTTACAAGTGCCATCGTGGTGCTGTTAAGAGTAAGATTGTATTTCGAGGCGGATAAAGCTATTCCTGAGCCAACCCCTATTATCAGGGAGGTGCTCTGCATGTAGTAGAATGTTATAAGCATTGCACCGAGGCTGCCAAGGAAAGCCAGTGCCGAATACACCTCCCACATCTTGCTTTGCACCATACCACCAGGAATATATAATATATTGAGCGGGTAAAGATTAAAATGATGCAGTTTTTATTTCGCTTTGATAGGCCGAGGGAGCATCAGGCCCAGATGATCAGCGACATTTACGCAGCGATGCAGCAGAGAAGGAGCATACTTGTCAATGCGCCTACGGGCATAGGAAAGACTGACGCGGCGCTTTCGGCCGCAATGACATATGCGCTCGATAATGACCTTGACGTGTTCTTCCTGACGCCAAAAATTTCGCAGCACGCGATAGCCGTAGAGGCGCTCAGGGGAATAAGCGGCAAGTTCGGGGGCAGCTTCAGCTTTATTGATCTTGTTGGAAAGGCGAACCTCTGCACCAACGAGGCAGCCAACATGCTCCCCTCCGAATCTTTCTATCCTACCTGCGAGAAGCTGATAAACGGTAAGAAATGCGCATTCTACACTAAGTTCAAGGGGTTGGACGAGCTGCCGCAGAGCCTCATCTCGAGCGCCAGCATGGGGCACCACCAGTTCTTCAGGGGAGCGTTCTCGGAGGGATTGTGCGGCTACTACTCTGCGATAAGGGCAGCAAGGAAATCGCGGATCATAGTGGCGGACTACGCGCACATGCTCAACCCATATACGCGGAGCGTCTTCCTTAAGAGCATATCGCACAGCCTTTCTAACAGCATAGTAATATGGGACGAGGCGCACAACATAGTGAACCTGGCTTCTGATTACCTGAGCAGCTCAATCACGTACTCGGTGATAGAGAGGGCGCAGAAGGAGCTGGAGGGGATAGGAAGCAGCATAGACGTGAGTTACATAGGCTTCGTCATGAAGGCAGTATCGCAGAGGAAGCTGGCCAACGTCACTGAGGCTTTCATCGAAAGGACTGATTTCCCGAAAGAGCTTGAGGATGAGGCCGAGAGCCTGGCTGACAGCCTCGAAAAGCGCGGCATGGAGTACCTCGAAAAGAGCGCCGCGAAGAGATCCTCGCTCGTACACCTCTCTAGGTTCCTGAGGACGTGGAGCGGATATGACGAAACAGCAACAAGGATAATATCGAGGCACGGGCCGAGCATAAGGATATCGATCAAGTCGCTATTCCCAAAGAAGTCTCTTGAGGTGCTCAGGGAACCCTATGCAAACGTATTCATGAGCGCAACAATGGCACCCATCAGCATGTATTCCGACATGTTCATGCTTGACGGGGCGGTATCGAAGAACTATGAATCCCCATTCCCGAAAGCAAACAGGATAGCTTTCATAGACGGGAGCATAACAACAAAGTACGAGAGCAGATCCGTAGATGAGTACAAGAGGATAGCGGAGCGGATAGAGGAATTCAGGAGGCATATACCTGGGAACATTGCGGTATTCTTCCCGAGTTTCAAGGTGCTTGAGGGGACTGCAAGGCATTTATCAATGGCAAGGAGGATAGTACAGGGGGAGAACATGAGCAGCGCGGCAACAGGCGAACTTCTGGAGAGGTTCGCAGCGTCGCACGACACTGCCCTGCTTGCCGTGATGGGAGGCAGCCTTAGCGAGGGCGTGGACTATAGGGACAACCTGATAAAGGGCATAGTGATAGTTGGGATACCGCTCTCCATGCCAGACCTGGAAACAAGGGCGAGGATTGCTGTTTTCGAGAAACAGTTTGGGAGCAAGGGTTTTGAGTACGCTTACATCACTCCTGCGATAATACGCGCCATACAGGCAGCCGGAAGGGCGGTAAGGAACGAGACCGACAGGGCTGTCATACTTTTTCTGGACAAGAGGTACACGTGGAGAGGCTATTCAAATCTCATAGAGGGCTCGATAGGCATATCTAAGTCCATGGACTACATGGGAGAGATAGACAGGTTCTGGGGGCCAAAAGCCAGCGCTGCGGGCAAAGGAGCGTCAGATGTACGCATGAAGTAGGAAGAACGCGAGCACGCCTATCAGCACTCCTAGGAACAGTGGGGGTATTGCAGGCAGAGGCCTGGAGAACCTCTTTAGTATGTACATTGTCAGCGCAAGGCCGAATAGCGCACCGAATATTATGAAGAAGCTTAGGACAAAATTCAGCGTATAGTTGTATGCCGATACGGCAACCATAAGCGGTATCGCAAGATCGCCGGTCCCAAGCTCTACCCTGGCTGCGAACGGAATCATGTGCTTGCCTAGCTCCTTGTTCAACGGATGGAGGCCGCCATTGGCGCTTTCCTTCCTGTATGCCTTCAGGTAATCCTTCGGCACGCTGCTCTCGGGTACCGCTTTTACTTCGCTTACACCTACAAGAAGGGCCAGGTTCATTGACGAGGCTGCGCGCGCCAGCGTTATCATGTGCTTTGTTATGAATACCGCTATGAAGTCGTATATGGCGATTACACCCATGAATATCAACGCAAGCTTGAATCCAAAGCTTAAGCCAAGAACAACCCCTACCCCTGCGCTTGCTATTATCGCCACTGAATTGCGAAGCCTTTGCCATTTGTTCTTCATGATTACGAGCAAAGCCGCAAGAACTATCGCCGCAATTGCGCTGTAAGTGATCGGGACCCCGCTAACGGCAAACGCCACGGTTGAATTGAGGGATGTCAGCGCTATCAGGAACAGATAGAGTGATGCGATGAATATCACGAACGCTTCTAGCAGTATGAAGAACTTCCTGCCGCCGTAATACTTTGATATGAGCACTATGACGAGCGAAGCGAACACTATGTATGCAATGTATATCACTATGCTGCTTGGAGTCTCGAACAGCGTTGGCGCGGAGCTGGACACGTAGATGCTGCCGCTCGCCGCATGCACGACGACAAGCAAACCGAGGAACTGCACTATGGCGAATATTATCATTATCTCGGAAAGCTGCCTGTACTCTATGGTTCTCAAATCCAAGCAAACACCATACGCCGCACTTTTATTCTTGTATACTCTTATTTATACGGATATTATTTATTTGTGGAGCTACTTGAATTGTATATCTGCATATTTGATTAGTGATTGGGCGGTATGGTGAAAGGCATAGTAGTGAGGCCGGGGCTGGCTGGAGCGTCATTTGATGACATAGAAGAGGAGAGCAGTAACGGAAGGGTGCTGGTAAAGACCCTTTATACTGGAGTGTGCGGAACCGACAGGGAGATAGTAGCCGGCAAACTCAGCATGACGAGAGCAGAGAGGGGCAGCAGGCTGGTGCTTGGACATGAAGCGCTTGGCAAAGTCGTGGATCCTGGAAATTCATCATTTTCAAAAGACGACATAGTCGTACCGATGGTAAGGCGGCCGGGAGGCTGCGCAAATTGCGCTGCAGGAAGGCAGGACTACTGCACCGACGGAGATTTCACCGAGGCAGGAATACGAGGTAAGGACGGTTTCATGCGGGAATCTTTTTACGAGGAGGAGAGATTTCTCGTGAAGGCAGGAACTGGGGAGGCAGGAATTGAAAAAGTTCTCGCCGAGCCGATGAAGAACGTTATGAAAATAAGGGAATCGATCTTCGGCGTAATAGGCAGAGGTTTGTGGGATTCCGTAAAAGGGAAGGGCGCGTGGATATTCGGTACTGGGACCGAAGGGCTTCTGATAGGCTCTGTGATGAGCTCATTAGGCATGAATGTGATGCTGGTAAACAGACATGGGCTTCCGGAGATACAGCAGGCGCTTGCGGCTAGCATAGGTGCGGAATTCTTCAACAGCTCTTCAGGGAACTGGGCTTCCGGGGAGAAAAAGGTGCCGATGGACATGGTGGTTGACGCTGCAGGAGCCCCGAGCATTATGCTTGATGCGGTGAGGAATATAAGACACACGGGTGTCATAGTGCTCTTTGGAACTGGAGGTACCGGGATGGAAGGGAAACTGCTTGGCGATACAATCATCAGCTTGGTTGACAAGAATCTCACGGTTATAGGCTGCGAGGACGGGGCAAGGGAGCACTACGAACAGGCTGTCGACTTCATATCTGAGAACGGGGCGAAGTACAGGCTCGGAAAGCTCGTAACGGGAATTTTCCAGCCTGAGGACACAACAGTGCTATCTGCAAAGCAGCAGGGGGAGGTTAAGAGCGTGATAAAATGGTAACTCCGAAAAGGCAGAGGACACAGCTTGACTTTATTCTCAAGGATGATTATCTACCGATAGAGGACTACGCACCGATATTCAGCAACAGGACGACAGCTCTTGTTGGAAAGACAGGAAGCATCGACTGGGGATGCTTCCCAAACGTCGATTCGGATCCGGTATTCTTTTCGCTTCTTGACAAAAGGGAGGGCGGCTTTTTCAGGATAATGTTAAAGGGAAAGGGAGTCGAAGCTTCACAAAAATACGTTGGAGAGACCAACATTCTTGAAACATCGTTCTATAGGGATGGCAGGAAAGAACTATCCGTAACGGATTTCCTTCCGACAGTTTCAGAGCCCAACATATATTTTTCCGAGATACACAGGATAGTTAAGGCCCATTCGGATGTTACTGCAGTATTGGACTTTTTCCCTTTCGGCAAAAGTGCGCGGACAGCAGTGGCGGATAAGAAATACGGGTACGTGGTATCGGATGGGGAAAGGTACGAGTTTCTTTCGACGGATGCAATGCTTGCCCGGAAGAACAACGGCTTCTCTGGAGCTTTTTCGATGAAGAGGGATGAGAGAAAGGTCATGGTAGCAGCTTTCGGCGTTAGCAAGCCTTTCGCAATAGACGGATTCCAGACCTTAGAGAGACTGCAACAGACCAAGGAGTATTGGCATAGGTGGCTCACCAACATGAATTATAAGGGTTATAGGAGGGACAGCGTTACAAGATCTGCGCTGACGCTTAAGGGCCTGTTCTTCTCCCCCACGGGCTTCATGGTTGCGGCTCCGACAACATCATTGCCAGAGAGCATAGGAGGGACGAGGAACTGGGACTACAGGTATACATGGATAAGGGACACTGCTTACGTGATAGACACCATGCTGCTGCTCGGCTTCAAGAATGAGGCTTCAAGATTCCTTTATTCTGTGATTGACAGGATAGAGAGGGAAGGAAAGGTGGACACGATATACCCGGTTAGCAGAAAGAGGATGGGAACAGAAATACAAGAATCGCTGGAAGGGTATATGCATTCATCGCCTGTTAGGCTGGGCAACGCTGCGGCGTCGCAATTCCAACTGGACCAGTATGCTGC
>JAJZWO010000027.1 GCA_021846635.1 Microcaldota archaeon
CCTGAAGCGCGCACGCGAGAAGTTCATAAAGCTCAAGGAGCGGAAGATAGACCTGTATAGGAAGGAGAGCACACAGGAGGTGGAGTAATCAAATGGGAGCAAAACGGCGCAATGCGAAGAGCAGGAAGGGGCAGTCCAGCCTCGAGCTTCTCATAACGCTATCGTTCGGGCTGATAATACTACTGCCAATAGTCGTGCTCGCATTCGTCCAGATAGCCGCATCGAGCTCAACGCTTTCCACAACGGAGGCGCAGCAGACAGCGTCAAAGCTCGCATCGATAGCTCAGGTGGTAGGCTCGGAAGGCTCTCCGGCGAAACAGCTCGTTCTTATACAGGTGCCGCAAAGCATTTCAAACATATACATAGGCACTCCTTCCGGAGGAGTAGGACACGAGGTTGTCCTCGTCGTCAGCACAGACGCGGGACCAAGCGACGTAGCGGCATATACTCCGTCAAACGTAAGCGGCTCTCTCACAGAGTCACAGGGAACCTACCTCGTAAGCGTTGCAGCTGACAGCAGCTGCCCCTCCGACTCAAGCCTTTCCTGCGTATACATATCCAATACGCGGTGAGCACCATTCCACATCTGCCCAAAATAAGCCAGAAGTAGAATAATTCCCGCGCGCTTTTCTGCAATTGCTCATTAAAATGCTCGGACCGGGATTTGAACCCGGGTTTCGGCCTTGAGAGGGCCGCGTCCTTGACCGGACTAGACGATCTGAGCACCTACCTTCGCGACAGCCTTTTGGCATTCATCTCCGAGAGCATTCCGGGATCGAGCCTGTGGAGCGCAAGATCCGTGATTCCAAGGTCATTCTCAGCTGATATCTTGGCGAACTTGGATGCGAATTCCTCCTTTTTCTGCTCCAGCTCAAGCACATTCAGGCTGCCACCTTCCGCTTTTGCTATGTAAGACTTCAGCCTCTTATTATTAAGAGCCAATGAATTTATTGCTTCCGAATGCATGCCCCTCATGCCGAAGGCCTTCTGCAGCGAGAGCATCTTCTCCGCCTCGCTGAAAGCTGCGTGCATCGACCTTAACGGCTGGACGTACAGGTGTGTGCACATAAGCTTGGCGCAGTCGTGCTTCCCGTAAGGGTTCTCAATCGGGAAGCTTACTATGCTGCTCTTGGGCAGCCTCAGCCTTTCGCACGCAGATGAGACCTGCGCCCTCGACTCAAAATTCAGCGAATAAATTAGACCTACGTACTTGTTGACTGCAGAATTGAGCTCGGAATACACCCTCTGCATATCGCGCTGTTTGCCTGAATCCACCGCTTTGTAGAGTTTCCTGAGCCTGTAGAGCGACGCATCGGCGGCGTTCAGCTTCGGTATCTCCTTCTCCGAAGCAACATCGCTCAGGACCTTCTCGGCAAACATGATTGTGTATACCATGGACTTTATCGGTATGAGGCTCGCCTTTGCAAGGATGCGTGTTTCAGTCCTGCTGCGCGGCGCCCTCTGCCTTGTCCTATGGGATTTTTCTGCAAGCATGAATACACCTCAGCGCCTGTTCGCCTTCCTTCCGCCCAGCGCCTCGCTGACCGAATATTTCGATATCACTTTTGACATTATCATATCGGCTTCTTTCGGGCGGACGCTTCTCTTCGAAGCAACCCGCTCGACGTGCTTCAGCTTGCTGACGTAATTATTGTAAGCCTTGAAAGCCGCTGCGTAGGCGTCCCTCTCGTGCTCGTTCTTTATCCCTGTGCCTTTAACAGCATTTCTCTTCTCCTCAAGCGATATGTCCGCTTGCGGCTCGAAAAGCCTGGCGTTGAATGCAGCGTTTATCCTTCTTATGAGCGCATTGGTGCTCTTCTTGTCGCCTGCGATAACAGACGGAACTCCCGCGTCCCTTATGGCCTTTACCATGCTGTCGAAACCCATCGAGACCCCGTGCATCAAGAGGACTACGTTGCCGTGAAGATCAAGGCAGGCTATCGCGGAGTTTTTGCCCACGTCCAGCCCCACTATCAGATGGCGCGAATCCAATGCTTCACCTACTTGCTTACAATGTTGTGCTCCAGCGAATAGTTTATCGCGTTTCCGAGCGTCTCAGGGAGCGCCTGGTACCTGCAGTTGACTATGTAGGTGGGTGTCTGCGTAACGTTGTAGTACGCTGCAAGCCTGCTCTGGTAGTCCAGCGCTATCGACGAATTGGAAAGGCAGTTGCCGAACTCGCTCATGTTCATCCCTGCCTCTATGGCCGTGTCGTTGAGCGTTATGTTGAGAAGCGGCGTTCCGGTGAATTCGCCCCTAACTATGGAGGTGAAGTTGCCGAACCTTCCCGGCTGCTTTGACGCGCAGAAGAGGTATTCGCCAAGGGCTTGCGTCTTCCCTATGCCGTACTTGCTATACAGCGCTATTGATGGATCTGTGTATATGAAGTAATATGAGACGTTTATCTTGTTGCCGAACTCGCTGCTTGCGTTGATTCCGTCAACGAGCGAGCTAAGCGCACCTGTGGCATACGGATCGGTTATCGAGTAGACTGGTATCGGCTCTGTCGTGTTGCACGCAGTCTTGCCATCTATTGCAATTGCGCCCTCAGCCACTACCCTGTTCTGCGTAATCGATTTTGGCTTTGGTATGCCAAGGAAGGAGCCCTCAAGCTTTAGCGTGCTTCCGTTGAGCAGCATGCTCGCGTTGAAAACGGTGTTGTTGTCCAGCGGATCCATGTACGGGAATTCCACAAGCCAGCTGTTCGAAGAGGGTATGTAGCTCGCCTTCGACTCGTTCACCAGCGAATAGTATGGCACTATCGATATGCTTCCGCTCGATGAGGTGTATGATGCAAGGATCCGCTCTGCGCCGCCTATCGCCTCGCTCTGGTTGTACTTTGGCTGCAGGCAAGTAGCGTTCACTATCCCGTATTCGCAGTTCTTTATGACGACGTTGTCCTTGTATGTCGACAGCGTGAAAGCAAGCCCTATGAGTATGACGACCAGTATTATCAGCGATATGTGTATGTAGTCCAGGCCCCCGAATTTGGTAGCCCTTTTTACCACGAACACCGGCTCCCCGTGTCCCTTTGCCCTAGCAGATCCGTTAGTCCTTGTGGTCTTCGCCATTCACATCACTTCTTTTCTGGTACGGGCCCGGCGGGATTTCCATATCTTTGCGGAATTCCGCAAGCATAATTTGAACCCGCGACCTTTACCTTAGGAGGGTACCGCTCTATCCAAGCTGAGCTACGGGCCCGCAATACCAGTAAGTCAACAGACACTTATTACACCAAATAATTTATTAGTTACCATGTAACGCCAGTTAAGTTCACATCCTCTCGGGGCATGGTATCCCAAGCAGCGCGAGCATTGCTTCCTGCACGGTTGCGAACGCCTGCACCAGCCTGAGCCTCGCCTCCTTGGTCCCTTCTTCCGCCTTCAGCACAGGCGAGGCTTCGTAGAAGCTTGAGAATTCAGAAGAGAGTTCGTTCAGGTAGTCGCACACCACATTAGGCCTGTTCTCACAGCAAGCCTTCTGCGCCACCTGCCCTGCCTGCGCGACAAGCATCACCATCTTGAAGTCGTGATCTCCTTCCATTGCGCCATAATTAGGAGTAGAGCTGCGCTCCCCAGCAGAAGCGAGTATCCTTGCAGCCCTGGCGTGCATGTACTGCGAATAAGGACCTGATCCTCCTTCAAAGTTCATCGCCCTGTCCCACGAGAATACTATCTCCTTTTCAGGCGATATCCTGAGAAACTCGAACTTTATTGCAGCTAGCGCGGTATCGTGCGCTATCTTTTTCTTCTCGTCCTCGCCGATCTCGAACCTGCTGCCTATCAGCGCGGCAGCCCTTTCTTCTGCAATGTCAAGCAGCCTCTTTGCGTTGTAGTCCTTTCCGCCTCCCTTCCTCCCCGCGAGACTGCCCTCCTCAAGCGTAACCCTCCCGTAGCTGAGATGGTACAGCCTGTCGTATATCTCAGGTCTGCCTATTCCCTTGAACGCGAGCCTTACGAGGAGCTGCGGAAAGCTCTGCTCAGTCGCAATCACGTTTATCGCCCTGTCCGCGCTCCTAAATTCCGCCCGCTCCCCGTCCTCCGCGGTGGTAATCAGCCTCTTCCCGTTTGGCTGCTTGTCTATGAAAGTGGAAAACTTGAACGTGTTCTCAAGGAGGCCAAACTTCCACATGTGGAATGCTATGTCCTTCGCCACGTAAGTCGGGCTGCCGTCGCTCCTGAGGAGCACCTTTACGTTCTCCTTCATGCCTGCGAGCTCCGGCGGCAGGTCCTTTATGTCCGAGAAGTTGACTACAAGGCAGCCTGCATACTTCCCTTCCGCCTCTACCTTCGCGAACCCCCTCTCCTTGAGCAGCGCAACCGCCTTCTCAAGCAGTTTCTCCCTTATGATGTCGCTCTCCCAGACAAGGACATCGTGGTACATGCCGTAATCGAACGCAGTCTCATACTGCGCCATCACGCACCTCGCGGCAACCTCCCTGGCGAACTTCGATTCATAGGTGCCGTCCTGCTCTATCTGGGCTGTGAGCTTTGATATCTCGTCCTTCATGCCCTTCTCTTCTACTATTCGGTTAGCCTCTACATACTCCTCGCCGAGCCAGAAATCGTACCTCTTATCGGGGGTGTGCCCGAGGTTCATCACTCCCCATATCGATATCACCATCTGAAGGCCCATGTCGTCTATGTAATCCTGCCTGCTCACAGAATATCCATTGTTGGCGTAGAGGTTCGCAAGGCAGTCGCCAAGCACCGCGTTCCTTAGGTGGCCAACGTGCCACGGCTTGTTCGGGTTCACGCTGGGGTATTCTATTATGATGTGCTTCCCGTCTCCGTCGCCAGACGACACTGCTCTTTTCTGATTCTTCAGCACCTCCTCAAGCACTGATGAAGCGAACCTCCCCCTGTCGACGTGAAGGTTTATGAAGCCGTTCTCCGTGCTGGCCTTTCTTATCAATTCAGGGAGCTTCATCCCAGAGGCTATCGCCTCAGCTATCTCCATGGGGTTCCTCTTCAGTTTCTTCGCCAGCTTCAGCGCAATCGCAGAGCTGAACTCGCCGTACATCTTCGACCTTTCGAGCGAAGGCTTCGCGTCATCCCCGTATCCAAGCTTCCTCGCGCTGTCCGAAATGGCCTCCTCAGCTGCCTCAATGAGCCTTGAATATGTATTCCCTTCCATTAAATCAACTAAAGAGTCCTGAACTCCTTTATCACTTTCGGTATCTCGTCTATCAGGTCGCGCGCTGTTGCCCCGTCGCCAATCCTCTCGGCAAGCCTGTCCCCAGCAAGCGAGTGCACGTAAACTCCGGCAACGGCGCTCTCGAATGCCTTCCCCGTAGCCGAGGCGAAGCTGCCAATGATTCCATCCAGAACGTCGCCGGTCCCCATCGTCGCGAGAGCTGCACTTTTCGCAATGTTTATCTTGAGCCTCTCGCCGTTTGTTATGATGGTCCTGTGGCCCTTCAGCACGACCGTGCAGTTGCTCCCATTTGCGAAATTTATTGCCGCGTGTATCTTTTCCCTGATGCCCTTTCCGGCAAGCTTGATTCCTGTAAGCTCCTTGAATTCGCCTTCGTGCGGGGTCAGTATCATCCTCCTGTTGAGCATGTTCTTGTACTCCTTGACGAAGTCCATGGCTCCAGCATCAAGCACCATTATGTTTTTCTTTAAAGCTTCTTCCCTTACGACTTCGCTGACCAGCCCGAACCCGGTCCTGTCCCTTTCTACTCCCGGGCCGACGACAAGGGTGTTGTGCTTTATCCCTGCTATCGTCGTAGCAATCTCCCTTCCCCCCTCTGGCAGCTCCTTGACTATCAGCTCGGGATATGACGCCAGCGAGCCATGCGCCACATCATGCGGCACCGCAACCGTAACATATCCCGACCCTGCACGCAGTGCAGAGTATGCGGCGTTGGCGCCGAATCCAGCCATCAGCGGAGCCCCGCGGTAGCTTTTGCTGCCTCCAACCACAAGAAGGCTGCCGTTGCTGTATTTGTTCGAATCAAGCGCCCTTCCTATCCCAAGGTATTCAAAGTCTCCCGGCCCTGCCGCAAGCTCTGCAAGAAGCGGTATGCCTACATCAAGCTGGATTATGCTTCCAACGGCTTTGCTGTTCACCATGCCCTTCTTCAGCTTGTGGAAAGCGAGCAGTTCGTCGGCCTTGACGTACGAGGTGTTGGTCTCGCCCGTATCGCCGTTCACCCCCGCAGGGATGTCTATCGAGATGATTCTCTTCTTCGATTTGGATATCTCCTGCACTGCCCTTTGTACGATCCCGGTTATCCTGCCATGCGCGCCTATGCCTATTATCGCCTCTAGCACGACGTCAGCCCACTTCAGAGCAGCTGCCAGCTTGCTGGATTCGTCTTCAGTGACCTCCTCAACCTCTATGAGCCCGTCCATCATCTTGAGGTTGAACCTCGTAGCCGAGTTGCTTACCTCCTCCTGTGTAGAGAGCAGCACGACCCTGACGTCGCAGAAACTTGACAGGTGCCTTGCTGTTGCGAGCCCTATCGCGCCCTTCTCCCCAGTGCCGCACACGATCAGCACCCTGTCGCCCTTCATCCTCCTCTTTATTGAGTCCGATACCGCTTCCCCCGCGTTCTCGACGAGCAGTTCGCTGGTCATTCCGAGAGCAATCGCGTTCCTCCTCACCGCATAGGAGTACCTGACGCTCATGCTCTTTCTCGTGTAAGCTGAAAACTCTTTTAAGCTTTCCATGTTATAAAATATCTATTAATTGTTTTAAAACACTTCTTATGGTGGTTAAATATCAAAGGTATACAAGCTCAAGAGCGGCCTAATAGTGAACCTCCCGTTCGACGTGGTCAATTCCCTCGGGATAAAGGAGGGCGAGGAGGTAGACTTCATAAGGTACAACGGCAAGTCATTTCTCTTTGCGAAGAAGAGCGACCTGCTCAGCGCAATAGAAGGCAAGCCCTCGGCAGAGCAGACCGCAGAGCAGCACAGCGGCGAGCAGCCCAGGCAATCATCCCAAGAGGAAGTTGTCACAGATAAGGAGCTTGAAGTTCTCAAGGTTTTGGACAGCATACGCTACGCCGAGAGGACGAAGGAGAACATCTCAAAGGCTCTAAAGCCCGGGATGGTACAGACTCTTTCTGAACTTCAGAAGAGGAAGATAGTAAACACCTACAAGAAGGATGACGGCGTAATCAGGTATGGAATAGCAAAGTGGGTCTACGACAAGTACCTATACGGCAAGCGTTCCGCGGGGGATAAGCAGCAGAAGGAGAGGCCCTCCGAGCAGGAAAAGCCAATCGCCCCAAAGGCGGAGCAGCCGAAGAAATGGATACTAAAGCTGACAGCGCGCGACGCTTTCACCGAGCTTCTCGAATCGCAGGGCTATCTCGTCATAGCCAACACTCCGGATGCGGAGCGCCTCTCATCGATGCTGGAAGAAAGCATTCGCATGGGCCTTGTGCTGGGAACAAGGGCGTTCAACAGGAAATTCTACGTCGCGCTGCGCTCCTACATAAACAAATACGCGTCCAAGATACTGGGATTGATAAGCGACAAGGCAAAGCCGGTGTCAGAGATAGCAAGTGAGGTTGGTACGGACGAGGACGGCGTGAGGGCTATACTGTACATTCTGTCTGAAAGCGGCGAAGTGGTCGAGCGCAGGAAGGATTCGTTCAAAGCAGCATGAGCAGTGCCGCGCTCACACGTATATGAAGTGGTCTATTATCACTATTACTACCGCGAAAGCGAAAATCGCTATGAGCAGTATCTTGGGGTTTACCTTCGGCCCTTTGGAAGGTGCGTCGTAGAAGCTCATTACCCCTGCTTGTGACTGCGGGCTGAAAAGCGCCATGTTTGAGTTTTGACTAAAAACCTTTTATAGGTTTCTGGAAGCCCTACCGCGCAGCGCTCACTATCTTTATCACGTCGTTTCCCTTGAGCTCGTAGTCCTTGGCGAGCCGCATCTTCTTTTTAGCGTCGATTGCGTACAGCATGCTTTTCGCTATGTCGGTATGTATCCTCCCTGCAAGGTCCAGCGCGGTTGAGCCCCTCTTCATCAGGTAGGCGTCAGGAAGCACGTTGCCAAAATGGTCTGAGTATTTGTTTTCGTCCTCAACAGGATAAGCGACAACGTTGTCGAGCAGCCCGAACACGACCCTGTCGATTAGCTCCTGCACTCCCGTGCCGCCATGCGAAACGTAGCTGTGCATGTATTCCAGAGCCTTCCTCTGCTCGCCGCTTGCCGATTCGCTGATCGAGAAGGCCCTCGCGCCAGGAACATATTCTGCAAGCCCCGCCTTTGATGCCTTTCTGAGCGCAAGCTCCATCTCCGCCGAGGTTCTCACCACTCTGCCAGATCCGAACTTTGCCTCCAGCGCTTCCGTTTTCGCGCTGCTCTTTGCGGCGTCTGTTTTGTTTGACGCTATAATAAAGGGCTTGGAGATTCGAAGCAGCTCAGACGCGAACTTCTCGATGTCTGCCGCGCCCCAGCCTATGTTGCTGCTAGTCAGGCGCGTCTTCGCTATTGCATCCGCTATCTGCTCCCCTGAAACCTTGAGCCCGGTCAGTACGCCCTTCAGCGCCCCGACTCCATCCTTCGCCTTGGAAAGCGCAGGCATGTGCCGCCCGATTATGTCCGTGAGCCACATGGTCAGTTCGTTGAGCACCATGTCCACATCATCTACAGGATTTCCATCCCCCGGGTTGCCGTTGGGGTCTGTCATCCCGCTTCCGTCAACAACTACTATGAAAGCGTCCGCCGCTGCAAGGTCGTTGAGGAACTGGTTTCCCATCCCCTTGCCCAAATGCGCATCCCTGACAAGCCCTGCAACGTCTATTATGTTGACTGGCAGCATGCGCGTCCCATTATCGCATGGGGCGTTCCGCGGATTGCATTTCGTCCCAAGCTCAACCTCCGGGCACTCCTTCCTTGCATAAGCCACGCCAGAATTCGGCTTTATCGTAGTGAACGGATAATCCGCTATGTCCACCATGTTAAGCGTGAGCGCAGAAAAGAGCGTGCTCTTGCCCTTGTTCGGCGC
>JAJZWO010000003.1 GCA_021846635.1 Microcaldota archaeon
CCGGTTGGCCTGTTGCATCACCAAATCAGCTCTTGATGTTTTGTAAACTCAAGACCGGCGCGATACCGGATTCCGCCACCCTGGCACGGCTCTATATATAATGAAAAAGCTATATAAAAACCAAGCCTTGCTTCCGGGGAGGCAGCATTCATCACTGCGCCTCCCTGAGCACTTTAGCCAGGACATAGTTCAGTACTCCTCCTGCTTTGAAGTACTTCATCTCAAGGTCTGAATCCAGCCTGAGCGTAAGGTTTGCGCTCTTAGCTTTGCCATCCTTGCCTATATATAACATCTTCACAGTTCCTTTGGGTTTGACGCTATCCTCTATTTCTATGGTTACCGGCTTCGACTGGTCTATCCCGAGCTCAATGAAGCCTTCCCCGTCGGCGAACTGGAATGGCACCACGCCCATCCCTACCAGGTTGCTCCTGTGTATCCTCTCAAAACTTTTCGCAACAACAGCCTTTACCCCAAGGAGCATCGGCCCTTTCGCCGCCCAGTCCCTTGAGCTTCCGGATCCGTACTCCTTGCTGCCGAAGACTATCAGGTTCCTGCCCTCCTTCCTGTACTGCATTGCAGCGTCGTATATGCTCATCTGCTTTGCGTCAGGATAATGCAGCGTTATGCCACCCTGCGTTCCTTCCAGCATCAGGTTTTTTATCTTGACGTTTGCAAAAGTGCCGCGCATCATAACTTCGTGGTTGCCCCTTCTCGCCCCGTAAGTGTTGAAGTCGTTCGTGTTCACCCCGTGCTCGATAAGGTACTTTCCGGCAGGGCTGTCGGCTTTGATTTCTCCAGCCGGGCTTATGTGATCCGTCGAAGTAGAATCGCCGAAAACACCCAGTATCATCGCATCCTTTATCGGCTTCAGTTCCCTCTCTACTGCCGGGTCAAAATTCTCGAAGAAAGGCGGCAGCCTTATGTACGTGCTATTCTCATCCCATGCGTACGTGTCCCCCTCCGGCGTAGAAAGATTGTTCCAGTAGTCGTTGACACCGAATATGCGCTCATACTCCTTCCTGTACATGTCTGTGCCAACAACTTTCGACACTATTGCGTTTATCTCCTCATTTTTCGGCCATATATCTTTTAGGAATACCTCCTTTCCATCTTTTCCTACCCCTAACGGCTCCTTTGTGAGATCCTTCATCACGGTTCCGGCTATTCCGAAAGCAATCACGAGCGGGGGCGACATAAGGTAGTTTGCGCTTACCTCAGAATGTATCCTTGCCTCGTAGTTCCTGTTTCCGGAGAGGACGCTTGCAGTTGCTATCTTCGCGCTTTCTATCGCAGATGCAATTGGCTTGCCAAGCGGTCCGCTGTTTCCTATGCATGTCGTGCATCCGAACCCTACCAGCGAGTAGCCCAGTTCTGCGAGAGGCTCAATCAAGCCAGCCTTCTCAAGATAGTCTATCACAACCCTTGATCCCGGGGCGAGGCTGGTCTTCACTTTTTTCGTATCCACCTTCAAGCCCATATTAATCGCGTTCCTAGCGAGAAGCCCTGCGCCAACCATGACAAACGGGTTGCTGGTGTTTGTGCAGCTAGTTATGGCGGATATCACCACATCTCCATCAGACAGCGTGCCTTCGCTTCCGTCCTCATAAGCTATCTTTGCTGATTTCCTGCTCTGATGGGAAGCTACGTCTATCCTCTTCTCGGTAGATGCATCGCTCTCATTCTTCCAGCGCGCTTCATCCTTCTCGTTCAGTTTCCCTTTCTCACCGTCAAGGAATGCCTCGCTGAAAGTTTTTCCTATATCCGCAAGCTCAACCTGCTGCTTGGGCTGGCTTGGCCCAGAGACGCTTGGTTTCACGCTTCCAAGGTCAAGTTCAACGACCGACGAATACTCAACATTGCTGTAGTCCAAGTTATACATGCCCTGCTTCTCGTAGTATTTTCTCACAATCTCCGTCTGCTCCCGGCTCCTTCCCGTTGCTTCCATGTATTTTACGGTCTCGTCATCTACGGCAAAAAGCGATATTGTGGCTCCATACTCTGGGCACATGTTTGAGGTGGTAGCCCTGTCAGGGAGAGTGAGCGTCCTGACCCCATCGCCGAAGAACTCTACGAATTTGCCAACGACTCCGTGCTCCCTGAGCATCCTTGTCACTGTCAGCGCAAGGTCGGTTGCGGTGACTCCCTCCGATAGCTTTCCAGTGAGCTTCATTCCAACAACCTTCGGGTTCGGTATCACCACTGGCTGATTGAGTAGCGCAGCCTCGGCTTCTATCCCGCCAACTCCGAAACCAACAACTCCCAAGCCGTTTATCATTGTTGTGTGCGAGTCTGTTCCTACAAGCGTATCAGGATATGCAACACTCTTCCCGTCCTTATCAGATACTGTTACGCAAGTTGCAAGCTTCTCCAGATTGACCTGGTGGCATATGCCTCCGGAAGGCGGCACCACCCCGAACCTTTCGAAAGCCTTCCCTGCCCATTTTATAAGCATGTAGCGCTCCGAGTTTCTTTGCATTTCCCTCTCCTGATTTATGCGCAGCGCGTCAGGGTTGTTGTACATGTCGACCTGCACCGAATGGTCTATTATAAGGTCTACCGGCAGCAGTGGTTTTACAATCCTGGGATCCATCCCCTTCTGCTTTGCGTACTCCCTGAGCGCGGCTATGTCCACAACTGCCGGAACGCCAGTGAAGTCCTGCATCAGTATCCTTGAAACCTTGAACGGCAGGTCCACGTCCTCCGGGTTCTTTGGGTCCCACCTTGCGACTGCGCCGAAGTCCTTTTCGGTGATTTCAACTCCATCGAGGTTCCTGAGCATGGATTCCAGCATTATCCTCATGGAGAACGGGAGCTTTGAAACATTTGCAATGCCTGCCTTCTCAAGCTTAGGAAGGGAGTAAAACCATACCTTTTTTCCACCTGCAGTTTCAAAAGAGTCCAAATAATCCGAATTTCTGATTTCCATGTATGCACCAAGTTAACTTTTGTTTCCGTATTTATAACTTTTCCTCTCTTTTGTTTGTATCCCTGGTTCTTTTTAGTCTTTGCAGCGAGAAAAGACAAACAATCAGTAATAAATATCTCAGGAGCGAATATGCAATCGTTGTGCATACCAAAGTTCTGCAACTAAATACAAATCAGGTGCAATTGCATGGCCAACAACGATTCTGGGCCCAAATCCTGCCTTCTGCTTAAAGTGCACGGCGTCGTTCAGGGAGTCGGATACAGGTCACTCGTAGAATCTATCGCGAAGAAGCATGGCATACTCGGCTATGTGAAGAATCTTGAGGACGGCAGCGTGGAGGTGAAGGCCTTTGGCACAGACGCTAAACTCAAACTTTTCATGGAAGAGATAAACGTCTCATACGACCATGGGCCATCAGTTTTCAGCATAGAGGAAACAACTGCGCCTGTTGGCAACAGCATCCCTTCCGAATTCAAAGCGGTGTGGTAAGTTGAGGATAAAATTTTCTACAGGCAACACGATACGAAAGCTCGCATACATAAATGAGTCGTTCTTCGTCTCCAGCTCAATGCCTGAAATAATGAAGCTGTATCCAATGCTCTACGGCAAGGATTTCTACAGGTCTACTCTGGCGGCCCACGCAATACACCGACTGGGAAAGGACAGGGAAGCATTCTACAGCGCAGTTTTGCACGATAACCAGAAGCAGATAGAATCGCTCAATTCAAAAGAGGCAAAAAAGCTGGTTGACAAAGCCTCGATACCAATGATGAACAGGTACAGCAACACATTCCGCTCATTTAAAAATTCATTCATACGTACATACAAGTCCGCTGCGCTGTTCGAGCCAGTGGTGCACAAAATCTTCGACATAGACCTGCCCAAGACGCTCGTTATAGTGCTGACAGAGAATATACACGGGAAGCTGTCGTGCAACATGCTTTACTACAACGCCGGAGAGACTGCAATATCCCTCACGATAAACCATAGGATAAAGGAGGACCCCGCGCTCGCAATAGGGGTTGTACTGCGCACAATTATACGCAACCGCATATTGCAAGGGGGCTTCCTCAAGCAGAAATCTGGAGATTCTTTGGCATTCGCAGATGCGCTTCTCGATTATTTTGCTCCAAACGGAATGCTTTCAGAGGGCATGCGCCTTTCAGGCAAGCGCCCAATTTCCGATTATATGAGGGAAAGCGCGAGCACATATCCATTCAGGGCTGCAATGTCGGAACGGCTTCTTCCGCATATGGAGGAGTACTATCTGAGGTTTGCATCAATGACCGTATGGAACTATCTGAAGATGACGGAATTTGCCGATTTCCTTGAAAACAGGTAATCAAACCACAAACTCCCTAATGCCTGTGCGCATTACCTCCGACGCACTGACGACCCGCGCCACATTCGGCAAAGCGCTTCTGTATTCTTCTACGTGGGAATCGTTGACAACCACTATCGTCCTGGCGAAACTTCTATTTCGAGACGCTATCATCCTTATGCTATCCCCTATGGCCTTCCTCCCGGTTTCATACTCTATCGCTACCCTCCTGCCCCTTGAATAGGCTATCAGGTCCGGTCCGTTAGAGTTGTTGTATATACGGCACCAAAGCCCAGACAATGCGGCGCTTTCGGCTATCTTTTTCACCATTACTGCGTGTTCGGCGCTCTGGTTGCTCTTCCTCATTATCCACCTTTCATTTGCTCCATTGAGCTTGAAATCAAACATTTCAACCTTTCCTGAATTCAGCAACAAATACAGCGTGCGGCTGGCCTGCGCGTTGCCCTCTCCAACCACGTCCTTCAAAAGTACTGGCTCGGCAAGCTTCTCATACAAGGAGCCTTGGAAACCCTCATTATGCTCTTGAGTGTAATGGAGCCTGTGCACCCTTATCACGGTAGGGGTTTCAATCGAGCCGCCAGCCACAATCGCCTGACCTACGCCAAGCCTCGCCATCATGCTCTTAACTTCCTGCAGGCTCTGCGTACCTCCTGAAACTATGTTGGCTATGTAATTAAGGTCTGAAGGCTCTTTTGATCTGAAAGCTACCAGAGTGCCCGCATTGCTTATTATCTGCTTGCTGAGCTCGGAAGCGTTGTGCGCCACCAGCACTACTGCATATCCAAACTTTCTTCCCTCTTCCATGATGCTGTTCACTATTTCCGCAGAAGCCCCCGAGCTCTCTATCATAGACCTGCCCTCATCTATCATTATGTACATTCGCGGCATGCTTCCGATTTTCGCTTCGGGCATCCTTGAATATAACCTCTTGAGCAGCTCTTCAATGTAGAGCATTTTCGCGTCAGCTCCGTATATGCGCGACAGGTCGAAGGAATTCACGCCGCTGAGAACCTCTCTTATCTGGAAACCGCCTCCTGAAAATGTGCCGTAGTCAAGTTCCTCCACCCTGTCCTTTATCTGATAGAGCCTGTTCTTCTCAGCTGCCGATCTCGATCTTCTTATGAATATGTTTATTTCTGCGACCAAATCCCTTATTGCCGGTTCTCTTCCAGCTCCTCTGAACTTCCTGTACGTGTACAGTATGCACTGGTTCAATTTCAGCCTTTGCAGGTATCCGAGAGAGTATGTCCTAGCTATAGAATAGGAAACCTCCCTGGCCCTGGCCTTCTCCGAAGCCCCGTCGAGCGACAGGAGGTTTATTCCAGAAATTGAAGAGTCGTGCGTCCTCCCACCAAGTGCGGATACCATGCCATGGTGCTCTCCATGTGCATCAAACATTACTATCGGAACACCCAAGCCGCATATGCCCCTGGCTATAGTCTCGAGCATTGTGCTTTTCCCGTAGCCTGATGAGCCTACAATTACAATGTGCCTGTTTGCGGACCGTGCCGCATCAAGTGTCAGCTTTCCCCTGGCCTTTACCCATTTCCATCCGTTTTCCCCTGAATACTGGAGCGAAGCCCTGCTTATTCTTACAGTAGCAGAATGCGAAGAAGCCAGCCTGTAAAGTCTGTGCCCGAGTATGATTAAGCCACGCTTAACCAGGAGTTTTCTGAAAGGCCTAGAGGCAATCCCTTTCAGGGCCTCCAAAAAAGCAAAAATATTTACCCTGTGGGGTGGGAGAGGACCCATCCCTGCTTCGTCGTGCGCCAGGCCAGACTCGTGCACCCCAGAGGCATCAACCTTTACCTCAATGGCGTATCTCTTTCCGAGCCCCTTGTTTGCATATTGCCTGGCGACCTCGAATGCGCGCAATACGCTTCTGACGTGTTCCGCAACCTGCGAAACTACCACATCGGCGATTTCGTCATTGAGATATACCTTCGTGCATTCCTCTTTTACAATGCTTCTTAGAGCTTTGTCAAGCCCTGCTTCCGCTAACTCCCTTTCTTTTCTTTCTCCCATTGCACCACCTGGAAAACAAGTCGGCCAAGCCACATCCGTTTTATAGAGCGTCGGCACGCATTTTCCATATATTTTACTCCGAGAAATTATTTATACTTTACTACACAGATATGTAATTAAGGAAAAGGTTTAAATATTTTGCCGGAGAAATACAATCGCCGGAGAAATCCGGCACACCTGGAAAACAAGGCGGCTTTGCCGCCTTTAATATTTCTGCTAAACCAGTCCAAAGTTGCATGCTGCGGCCGGTGCACAAATTAGCGTGCTAACTCTCATTCGAGTGAACTATCATCTAAGATTTTTTGGAAGGAAGAGCTCTTAATTTCGTAAACTCCGTCTTTTACCTCGTTTTTCCCTGGATAGTTCTCTATCGAAAACGATACTGGGGAGTCGTCAAGGTACGATTCCCATGACTTGCTGCTTGAAGTGATCAGCATGAACCTGCCACCCGCCTTCAATGTTCCTATAATTACCAATGGCCTTCCCTGGTACTCATTGACGTTATTCTTGCCTAGCGCAATCTCCACATACTCTCTGTTTTGGCTTTCTACATCGTCTTCGTAGTGGCTATCGAACTTTTCGTACACCTTTTCGGCCTTCTCCTTTGTAATATCAGCAATCTTCATCAGTTCCAGTTTTCCCAGCCTTCTCGACACATTGAAATTTAATATAGCTACAACCGTTTCGCCATCCTCAACAACAAATGCCCTCGTGCCAGATTCGTCATAATACTCTCCGAAGAGCGATCCGGGCACTGCTTTCACACGCGTCTTCGAAGAATCGTATATGTAAAATCTTGCGTCTTTTACATTTCCATAATAAGTCCCAGCCCCATGCATGTCATTCTCAAGTTTTCTCACATCCCTGTCCTTGAATCCTTCGAATATGTAGACCTTACCGCCGCAGTACACCCCATCCCTTATGTATCTTTCTATCTCCTCCCCAAACTCCGCATCTATATCACCTAAGCATACGATGTAGTCCTCCTCAATGTCCGCATAATTATTAGAGATAGACAGGAAGTCATCATGCCTGTAATGTATGTCCCCGTGCTTCATGTCCTTAAGTATCATAAATGCTTCCTTTGCGGCTATGTACTCCTCATTAGCGAAATCACCTTCTGCTAAAACCCTTATGAATCCCTTCGTCCTGGAATCCGATGGGTTGTCAGTCAATATCGAATCGAAGTGCTTTATCATAAGCATCCTTGGGGGGCCTATGATATCAAAAGCCTCTGCTATCTCCTTCATGCCCTCATTTTGCCTCAGCAGCTCCGTCTTATCCCTGTCGACGTTTTCCCCATTCGCTGTTTTGAAAGGCATCAAAATCAGAATATAATTTGTGAATCCAGATATATATCCTATTCGTCCGCATGTATCCTTCCCAAAATTTCCGAAAGAGACCCGTCCTTCCTAAGGTTCGCTATGTAGGATTCGACTCCAGATGCGCTTGCCTCGGCAATCTTGTTTGCAATTCCCCCTGACACATCCATACCTGATTTGCGGAATATTATTCCAGCAGGGTCCAAATTGTCTATCCTGCTCACTATGCTGCCATCCTTCATTTCGATTCCGTCTATGTCGCTGCAGTACACTGCCATCTTTGCGCCTATGCTGCGCGAAATGTCGGACACTATAGCATCGCCTGAAAGCACTGACAGGCCCATCTCTGTATCTATAGGCCCGTCGGAGTGCATGAAAGGCATAAAACCCCTATCAAGGTAGTCAACAATCGCGCTGTAATCCGATTTGTATATCTTTCCGTCGCGCGTTCTTACCATAGTGTTTACTGGCAAGTACATTGCTGGAAATTGGTTTGAGACAAGCTCGCGTAGGGTCACCATTGCCGATTCCACTATCTTATACCTAAGATAGGCCCACGCCTCCTGGTTGTCGTTCAGCCTGCTTATCCTTCGCTCCATAGCTATCTGGTGCCCTATGTACCCCGCGCCCTGCACTATTACAAAACGGATGTCCCTCCTTAATTCACGCACGAGCCTTTTCGCTACTTCCTCGCCAAAGTATTCGCCGGTGGCCTTGTCGCTCACTGCAGCGCCCCCCACCTTCAATACTACTGTGTACAGTCCATCACCCAAGCTCTGCCGCGAACGCATCCCTGTCAAACCTGTAATCAATGTACTTGGTTATGTAAGCTATGTCGTCAAGTGCGCTCCCTAAGCATGAGCTCGCGCCAGGCGAAGGCGTTATGTTGAATATCATCCCCTCCTTCTGAAGTTTTGCCTCTCCAAGCACAAGCGTACCCTTGTTCTCATCCACTATCTGCGGTCTTATGCCTCCTGTAGTCCTGTCTATCCATACATCGTCGTATTTTATTTTTGGTATTATTTTTTTAGCCTCGTTGTCTACAAACCTGTGCTTTCCCACTACCGGAAGAGAATATGCCATGTTGCTGTCTATTATTCGTTTTATGTCCTCGTTCATCAGTATCCTGTTTATTGCTGCGATATTCTTCGCGTCGGTATTGAAGGTGCGTATGTAATCAGGTATGGTCTCCGGATGGCCTTTTTCCAGTTCGACCTCCAGCGTTACGGTTGGGCCATATCTTATCACATCCGGGTTGGTTATGTCGGGATCGGCGTGTATCGCGGCGAAAGGTATCCCCCCATGCTGTACCCTGTAGACCTTTCCCCTAAGGAGCCTCTTCGAAAAATAATAACCGCCACCTATCGCCAGTATGGAGAGGCCTTTGTCGTAGCCAAGTTTTTTTGCGAAATAAAGGCTGTATGTTCCGGCTTCAAATGCCACAAATGAGGCCTTGAAGGTGCCGCCGTGCGTGTGCACGGTATAATAGTCGTCGCCCCTCTCCACCTTTGTAACAGGGGTGTTGAATCTTGCTTCTATCCTCTTTCCCTTTGAGACGAGCGCATTCCTTAGGAAAGTCTCGGCAACGTTGCCGAAGTTGAGCATGTACCCCATGTCAGACAGCAGGGCGCTCACCTTCTCATCCTTTGCCCTTCCCTTGATGGTTCGCGGCTCAAGTGCCTCTAGCTCCTTTCTTCCTATAACTTTAAGCCCAGGGTAGCCTGAGCTTATGCTCTCATAAGTCTTTGCTAGCGACTCTGCCTCCTCCTCGCCAACTCCGAGCACCATCTTCTGGCACTTTTGTATTACCTTCTCCCTTTCGTAATCCTCCACGAACTTCTTTGTGTAGTTGAGGAGAAATGTTGCCTCCTGCTTGACTTTCAGCGCCTTTTCAGGGGAATAGTTAGTTTCTACATCTCCAACATGCAGGGTCTGGGAGTTGCTCCTTGCGCTCGAGTTCAGCGTTGCGAGCTTGTCGTATTTTTCGAGCAGCAATATGCTTTTTATGTCCGTGTATCTGCTTGCGGCGAACAGCAGCGCAGATCCTGTTATCCCCCCTCCAACAATAATCAAATCGTAAACTTTCTCCATCACATCATTAAATTTAGCGTTAAAAAGATATAATTAACTGTAAGCGCGGAAGCGCATCACTGATAAGCTATAAGTATTTTCAATCAAAGTTAATCCAGTGGTAGAATGGCTGAGCAAGAAAGCATAAACCTGGGTCTTGAAGGGGTTTATTTTGCAGAGAGCATGATATGCAAGGTAGATGGAATAGAAGGCAAGCTCTACTATAGGGGCTACCCGATAGAGGTTCTTGCAGAGCATTCTAATTTCGAGGAGGTCTCCTACCTGCTCCTTTACGGGAAGCTTCCCACAAAAACAGAGCTGAAATCGTTTTCGTTCCTGCTCTCGTCAAACAGGGATATCGAGCCGCAGGTTCTAGAATACATCAAAACTGTGGCAGGGAAGAGCCATGCAATGCACGTCCTGCGTACGGCGATATCAATGGAAGCATCGCTCGACAAACAAGCTGACGAGGCAACTCCGGAAGCCAATCTGCTCAAGTCCACAAAACTGATAGCCAAGACAGGAAGCATAGTGGCAGCAATAGGAAGGCTCTCAATCGGCGCGAAATACGTCGAGCCTGACAAGTCGCTCGGGCACGCAGAAAACTTCCTTCACATGCTTCAGGGCGAAAAACCCGATCCCGAAAAGGCAAAGATGCTTGACCTGATGATGGTGCTGCATGCGGAGCATAGTTCTAACGCCTCTACATTTTCTACAATAGTCACCGGCGCAACCCTCTCCGACCTGTATTCTGCGGCAGTATCCGGCATAGGCACGCTAAAAGGGCCTCTTCATGGCGGCGCAGACGAACGTGCCCTGAAGATGCTGTACGACATAGGGAAGCCAGAGAATACCGAGAGTTACATAAACAGCATACTGTCAAGCAAGGAGCGCGTTATGGGCTTCGGCCACAGAGTTTACAAGACATACGACCCAAGGGCAAAGATAATAAAGAAATACTTGATGAAGCTTCAATCGGATTCCACCGAAGAAGTGCAGAACCTCTCCGGCATAGCACTCGCAGCAGAAAAGATTATGGTGGATCGGCTTGGCAAGTCTCACAACATATGGCCTAACGTCGATTTCTTCAGCGGCCCGGTATACAGGCACATAGGCATACCTATAGAGATATTCACGCCGCTGTTCGCGGTAAGCAGGATGCCTGGCTGGTGTGCGCACATGCTGGAATACTGGGGCAACAACAGGCTTATACGCCCGCTGGACTACTACAAGGGGCCGCTGGACCTCAAATACGTACCTATCGAGCAGAGGTGATGCATTGAAGTACGGCCTCGTTTGCACCAACTGTGGGCATGCATACGGCTCTTCCTATAAGAGCCAGGTATGTGCAAGGTGCGGGTCTTTTCTCGAAGTCGTCTACAAATCTAATCCGAAAGTTACTGCCGCAGCTAGAGGGTCGTTCTGGGATTTTTCCGGGATACTCCCTGACGGGAAATACAGGAAGTACGAAGTCGGCATGACAAAAATGTTCTCCGATGCTGAGGATGACCAGCTTATTTATAAGCTCGAGACCGAGAACCCAACCCATTCCTTCAAGGACAGGGGCTCGGTAATAGAGGTCGCAAAAGCGAAGGAATACGGCTTCAAAGAGGTGGCTTGCGCCTCGACAGGCAACATGGCTTATTCAGTTGCATACTATTCCAAGCTCTACGGGATAAAATCCAGAATCTTCGTCAGCAGGGACGCGAACAAGGACAAGATAGAGGAGATAATGTCTACGCACGATGCCGTAATAACAAGAGGCAAATGGGACTTTACCGGAGCACAGAAGGAGGCGCTGAAATATGCATCAAAGACTGGTGCCTTCATAACGGGAGACTACTGCTACAGGAAGGAGGGGCAGAAGACGATTGCATACGAGATAATTGCCAGTGCGAAGAGCGTATCAAACATAATAGTGCCAGTGGGCAACGCTACGCTGCTGAGCGCCACGCTAAAGGCTCTGAGCGAGATGGAATCCGCTGGAGCAATAAAGCGCCAGCCGAAAGTCATAGCCGTGCAGTCAGAGCGGTGCAATCCGTTCTCAAAAGCATTCAACTCTAAGGAAATGGTAAGATATGCTACTCCATCAACATCAGCAGACGCGATAGCTGTGGGGTACCCCACGTTCGGGGATATGGCGGCAAAGCAGCTCAGGCAGAACGGCGGAATGGCAGTATCTGTAAGCGAAGCTTTGATGAGAAGAGCACAGGATCGCATGAGAGAATATTACGGAATTACAATAGAACTCGCATCTGCAGCCACCATAGCAGCATACGCTCTGCTCAAGCCGCGCCTGAAAGGAAAAAGCGTAGCCATAATAAGCGGGGGAAACGTGTAAAACCCCATTCACATAAGCCGTAAATATATCAGACATAGATTATACGTGTGTCACAAAGCAAAGCACTGAAGCGCATAATTGCAGCCGACATTGCCCTCGCTGATTTAGCGCTCGGGTCCGCCGCATCGCGCTATTACTTGTACGAGTTCGCACAGAGCGGGAGATTAAACTTCGCTGGCCACAGCCTGATCGAATTGCCCGCAGTTGCAAGCATCTCCGGAACAAGCATAGAAATAGTGCTATCCGCTTCAGTAATGATTGCTGCTCCATTGATATATGCTATTGAGTATAGACTTCTCGACAAAGTCTACATACCTCTTTATAAAAAGGGGGTGGAGCTATACAGAAAGGCGGCAGGACTTCTTAGGCAGTCTCCTCCCTGAATATTCTGTGCCTTGGCATTCCGTCTATTATTTCCCTTCCTTTCTGAGTTGTGCTGTGGAATTCGCTGCTTTGCACAAACTTCTTGAAAGATTCCATATCTTCCCAATCGGTATATATCATGTATTCCGAACTTCCACCTATCTGCTTGTAGAGCTTTGCGTCCCTGATTCCAGATGCCGTTCCCTTGAGATGCTCGACAACCTCCCCGAATATGCTCTCAAACTCTGCCTCGTGCCCCCGCTTCACCCTATAATACAGACCAACGTTTATCATAGCATCAGTGAAGCAATGCATAGAAGATATAAATCGTATATACAGAAAACTTTTACCTCTGGGTGCATCCCTGTTAACGGATAACTATTTAGGGCATTCCAGTCAAGTATAAATCATGCGTATGCTTAAGGACACCGCAGTAATGCTGATGGCGTATGGTGCGCCCAGCAGCCTTGACGATGTGGAAGCCTATCTGACCGACATAAAGCACGGGGTTAAACCATCCAACGACGAGCTTCTCACGCTAAAGAAAAAGTACGCAGCAATAGGCGGCGTTTCCCCAATAAAGTCAGTTACCGAAAAGCAGGCTCTGTCGCTTGAGCACGCGCTAGCAATAGAATACGGCGAGGACATACGCGTTTTCATCGGGATGAAACACGCATACCCAAAGATTTCTGAATCTGCTAAAAGGATACGCGCGTTCGGCAACATAACTAGCGTCATAGGAATAGCTCTAGCCCCACAGTACTCTTCGGTAAGCATACCCGGGTACGGGAATCCGCTTGCCTCTGCGCTGGAAGGCCATGCCAAGGTAAATATGGTAGAAAAATGGCACGATGCTCCTGGATTTGCGGAGATGTGGGCTTCGAATATATCAAAATGCATTGCTGGTGAAAGCGGTAGCACTTTTGTAATGTTCACTGCCCACAGCCTACCTAAAGCTGCCATGTCTGCCGACGATCCGTATCAAGCACAGCTTGACGAGACCGTAGAGTCAATAGTTCAAGCTGGCGGAATAGAGAAGTATGATTTCGCGTTCCAGAGCGGCGCAGGAAGAAACGGGTGGCTAGGTCCTGACATCGTATCTAGGCTGGAGGAGCACAAGTCTGAATGCGACTCGTTTGTATTTGCTCCGATAGGCTACGTATCCGACAATCTTGAGGTTCTGTACGACCTGGACACAGAGACCAAGGAATACTGCTCAAAGCTCGGCAAGGGCTATCTGCGGCCGCAAATGCCAAACGATTCCCCAGAGCTCTCAAGCGTACTCGTAGAAGTATGCAGGCCTTATCTTGAAAAACGATAATTTCAATCTCTGTCGCTCATTATGCTTTCATATATCTCTGCTGCACCGCGCAACATTATGAATGCGAACAGTATTCCCACCAAGGCGTAGCCTATTATCATGGGATAGCTGTAGACGAACTCAAGCACAAGGTAACCAAAAGTCAGGAACTTGACTATGTTTATTGCGCCGCGGCTAGCATTTGATTTGTAGACCACGTTAGCAAACTTTGACTTCATCTTGGAGGATGTGCCCTTCGCTCCCATGAATGCGTCTGCAAAAGAGTGTCTTACGACAACCAGCAGCAATATGATCAAAGGTATCAAGTGCAGGTATGTGAAAAGTATCCAGAGCACATATTCAGCTACCCTGTCCCCTGCTATGTCTATCCTGGCTCCAAACCTCGAGACCTTTGAGACTTCAAGCTTGTACTTGTGTATCTCTTCCCTGGCTTTCTTGTCTCCAAGCGCAGCACCCTTTATGTACCTCACGAAGCCTACTTTGCCCTTGCTTACCTCCCAAACTGCGAAGTAGCCGTCTACAGCATCCAGAAGCATAGCTATTGCTATTATAATTACCGTTACGTATCCGGGAAACTTTATCAGCACTAGGTATGCGACAAGGAATATCAGTGCGGTCCTGAAAAGCGTCGTCGCATCTGCAAGTCTCATCCTACCTACCTATTTGTGGTGTATCCTCCAATCACGGGTATGGCGTCCCGATGCCCCCTGCCCCTACTCCTGCCCCCGAAAGAAAGGCTGTAGAAGCGAAAAAGTACGTGAATGCAAAAATGACCGCCGTAAGCGCAAACACGAGCAGCATTGCAGCAAGTATCGCCACAACTGCGTCAGTCCTCTTAATCTTGTGCTGCGACGCAAGCGAAACTATCAGCACCACAACGCTCCAAACCGAAAGCACAATAAGCGCTGCTATCCCTACCACCGGTATGGCTACGACCCAGTAAAGCAGCATCATAGGGAGCTGTGCAAACATTACTGCGGCAAAGCTCCTTTCATAATTCTTGTCAAATACCTTGAGCAGGTTGTATCCAATCAACTGGTATATGAATGCGTTTATGAATATGCTTATAGGCACAAGTACCCAGAAATACACCAGCCCAAGCACGATGGCAGCAGCCCCTAACCCAGCCAGGAAAACAGCGTTGCCGCCAAATAGCGTGCTGCCGTATGACGATATCCCTAACGAAATCATCGCTGCCCCTATTATAATGAATATTATCGCAGGTATTACCGTATTCTGATAATAGAATTTGAGAGCGTCGCCAACGCTCATCTTTGACTTAGCCAGAAGCGAAGGGTGGAAATACACATTCCATCCAAGCTTTATGTTTTTCATGAATCCCATAGCAACACCTACTTTTTCTCTCTATCCTTCTCACGCTGTATTGCCTTCCTTATCTTATCTTTGGCTTCCTCTGCGTTGCCAAAATCTGTTATCTTGACCCATTTCCCTGATTCAAGTTCCTTGTAATGCTCAAAGAAATGTATTATCTTCTTCCTCACGCTTTCATCTAGGTCAGAAATGTCCTTCATCTTCGAGAAATACGGGTCAACCTTCTCAACTGGAACAGAAATTATCTTTTCATCCTTGCCGTTCTCATCCTCCATGTGCGCCACCCCGATCGGCCTCGAAACGATATACGTGCCAGGCGCGAATGGCTGGTTGGATATGATAAGTATGTCAAGCGGGTCATTGTCCTCCCCCCAGCTTCCAGGTATGAATCCATAGTTGAACGGATACACCATCGAAGTGAAGAGCACTCTGTCAACCTTCAGTACTTCAGATTCCTCATCAAGCTCGTATTTTATGTTGCTTCCCATCGGTATCTCTATGAAAGAGTTTACCTTCTCTGGCGCATCCTTTCCGGCTCCAAGTTTCATGAAATCACGCTACCTACAAATCCTTCAACATAAATATATAATACTTGTTTGCATTTACCCACCTAAAACATGGGCTATTAGCCCCATCTCTGTATCGTCAAAAGCGTCGCCAGGATTCTTGCGTACGAATCCAAGTATCTCCTTCCTATAAGATGTAATCCCGTGCAAAAGCATGTCCTCAATATCGTTGCCAGGTGTATCCGCCTGCAGCTCAGACGCCCAGCTACCGAGCTCAATTGAATAGTCATAGAGCATCTTCATCTTTCCTACTGCAAGAAGAAATCTCTTCAGCTCTTCAATCCTTTCAACTGTCCTGCTGTCAACGCTGCCAGAGCCTTCAAGCTCCTCTATGCTTTGCGAATGCCTTCGTATTATGGCATCGGCGTTGTCAACTATATTGTCGAGCACGAACATCTTAGTCTCAGAGTCGTTCTGCTCTACTGCAGTAACCAGCCTGCCGTTTATCGCGGCACGCCCCGCCTTTACTTCGATATCGAGAGTATCAAGCGCCCGCGCGAGCATCTCGTCCTTAATCTTTATCAAAAAAGCCTGGGCTTCAAGCCATGTTGTGCCTCCCATTACAAAACCTTACAAATCTGAAAACAGACAAATGAATATAAATCTTTTTTTTATTATATGTTTCGGGTCAGTCACGATGGTCCTATCCTACACCAAAGACTACACGAATAGTCTTACAGAAAGTGTAGAGCGCTCGGTCGAGCACTTAATATCCGGAGTAAAAGAGAACGGATTCATGTCTGCATCAAGGAAGTATCCCTGGTATTACCCCCACTGGTTCAGGGATTCAAGCTTTGTCTCGATGGCGTTATTGCGATACTCATCCTTATCGCGCCGCACCCAAATGTTCTCAAAAGGCGAAGAGGCATTTGAAGCAGCTGACAAGATCAACGGATTCAATTCCCGCAACATACTGGTCAGGATAGGAGCCATAGGCGAATCTAACCATAAGCTCAACAGCGACCCTGATTTCTACAACCTCCGCTTCCACATTCCCGCCAGAGTTGACGAGAACGGAATGCTGTGCGACAAGCATTTCAACTCTAATGGAAGGGACTTCCCGGTGGTGGATACCAACGAGCCTACCTACGGCGATAGCTGGCTGCGCCAGTCCGATTCCATACCGCTAACAATACTTGCCCTGAAGCAGGAATACCAGATGTTCG
The DNA here is from genome assembly GCA_021846635.1 of Microcaldota archaeon. Lineage (GTDB taxonomy): Archaea > Micrarchaeota > Micrarchaeia > Micrarchaeales > Micrarchaeaceae > JAJZYW01. The sequence continues at coordinate 16,775 of JAJZWO010000003.1, forward strand.
GAAAGTTGCCGCGCAGTGCAAATTTGCTTCTGAACAGGTATTCGAACGAGCTTGTAAAATACCTTTCGAAAATTTACGACTTGAAAAGTTCAAATGCGTGGGAAATGGACCTTGACAAAAGGCACTCTTACGATTATGCATGCATATACGCAGGTTTGAAAGCCCTAGAATATTTTGCATCACAGGGCATAACCAACATAAAGCCTGAAGATGTGATGAAGACATTCTACCAGTATCACGACAAGGACCCTATGCAGATACTTAAGGATACTTTCGTAGTAGACAACGTGCTTATGAGGTACGCTCATGGGAACGAGCAGCGCGCATCTGCAGCCGCAGGTGTTGATTCTTCGGAACTTTTTATATTCAGCCGGTTCCTAGAAGGCGGACTTGGCCAAGAAATAGAACATAAGACAATGGAAGAGATAATTTCACAGCGCTTTGGCAGAAATGAACTCCCAACGAGATACCCTGGTGACGTTTACTTCACAGGGGGCAGATGGCTGCTCCTCGGATTGGAATGTGCAAGCTACCTCGCCAGGAATGGGAATTTTGAAGCCGCGGAGAGAAAGATAGCCCATGTGCTTGAGCATCACTTCGACTCCATGCCGGAACAGATCCTGGTTGAGCCCGAAAGCCCGAACCACGAAGCTGGCCTCCGCGACCTCGAGCGGAATAACGGCGAAACTATAAAAGAACTCGAATGGTCCTACGCCGAATATATAGAGGCGGTACTTAGCATTATGGATCCCGGAGCCAAGGACATCCATGTCCTAAGGGTACAAAAGGAGTAGTTACCTGCACTCAAGCTCGGTATCTATGTCGCTGCGTTCTGCTATTGCGCCGTCTTCGTCATAAGCATACATGGTAACGGATATTTTGTACTTTCCAGGATAACTTCCTTGTTTGGTATAGAACCTCACTCGCTTGCTTGCTGAACCTCCAGGCTTTATTATTCCTATGCGCGTCCTTCCCTCATTAAGGTCCCTGTCCATTGCAAGCGAAAATTGCTGATCTATGTGCACATCGCATTCGCACCAGAATAGCGTGTCCTTGCTAGAATTCGAAAGGTCCATCAATATCTCGCCCTCCCCGCGCTTTCCAGCGTCTATCCTTTCCGGATTAAAGTTTATTTTAACTTTTATGTCGCCCATAGTCCTCCTCCTTGTATCAAACCCTAATATTATCAAGATATGCATATTAAAACTTTTCAAGTTCCTGGCAAGCACTGAAATCCTTCACGCAATCAATAATGCATAAAAATATGAAATACAACAATTGGTGTATCCTACGCAAGCGCGTCTTCGCAGAACACGGCAGTGCAGGCGTGCTGCAGGCAAACATGAGTGCTCATATGGCAGAAATCAACGAATCCAAGTTCATAGAAAAAGAACTTACGCTCAGGAAGCTACGGCTCTCGAGGGAAGTGCTGGAGACAAGGAGGTCAATGGTGAGGTGGCTCGCTCTGTCGCTCGGCATAATAAACCCCGGAGAATCCAGGATCCAGGCGCTCTATGTCCTTGACGGCATATTCAACTTTCAGTTCAAGAAGAGACAGGATCCGTCAGTGCAGGAACTTTCGGAATACATAAATACAAGCTGGGGCCACATAAACGAGAAGACTTTGAGGTACCACCTACTGAGGCTGAAGAATGCCGGCATAATAGGAAATTCAAAGGGCAAGTATTTCATGATGGTGCCAGACAACGGCGAGAAGTATGACGAAGCGGCGTGGGTGGATTTCTACTTCGATTCTGAAGTATCTCCTATAAAGGACAAGCTCAAGCAAGTCCTAAAGGAATTCAAGACAAGGTGATTCTATAAAGGTAGGGAAGAATGCGATAGCGTATGGCATAATAGCAATTTTCGTGATAGTGGTCGTGTACACGGCAATATACTTCACGCTTCTCAATTCGTATGCTGCTGTTGTTGTGCACATGAATGTAACAAATTCCACTGGAGCATACCCATACAACGTATCCTACATACGCCTAGCAATCAACAATACTGGAGACAAGCTGATAAAGGACATGGTGCTCAACGTATACGTAAACGGAGCATCGAAGAAGCTGTACCGTATAACTATACCTACCCACAAAGCAGCAGAGCTCAACTTTACTTACGTCTACCCAAGCCCAGGCAACTATTCGTTCTCGGCAATAGCTAACCCTGGAAGCATACTAAACCTATCAAGCTCAAGCGTGACAACCGCGACAAAGACTGTTACGGTTTTGCCGCCAGAAGCCCCGCTAGTTATGGATTACATCCCCAACATCACCAATGGTTATACTAAGTCCATAACACTCAGCTCATACGGAGTCAGCGTAGTTCCACAGCTGCTATCGCAATATGATATAGGGCAGGAGCAGACGGTACTGCAAAACAAGACCGGGGCTATAAAACAGGTGCTGTCAAAGTTAAGCGGCATCAAATCGTTTGACGGGGCATATGCATCAAACAAAAGCCTCACAGTGGGGCAGGCATGGCTCCAGGGCGTCGGCCCAGCATACGTATCGAGCGTGATGGAAGGGCTCGGCTATGCAGTCCAGCCCAAGCCGATGAACATCTCGCCGCAAATCAACTATCTAGTCAAGGGCAATGTATCAGCATGCATCTTTTTCAGCGGGGGCTGGACAAAGCTCGTGTATGCAATCTCAAACGACTCTGAAGAGTGCACCTCGTTCCTTTCGGTAAAGCCAAGCCTTAATTCATCAGAATCAATAATATCCGCGATAAACTCAAGCAGATACCTGTCAAACGCTACCTCAGAATTCGTCTACGCAAACACCTCCAGTATTGGGGGCATAATTTTCCGCAATGCAACCACGCTCGGTATAGGCAACATATTCATAAGCAACTATGGCCTTTTCCTGAGCATGCTATCAAAGACCCACAACTATGCAAACGGCAGCTACGTTTGCTCTGGCCTTCTTGACAACAACAATACAATATGCACGATATACGGAATATCATTCAATTCATCCTTCTCCAACTTCAGCCTTGTCGATTCAAGGCTCTCAACGCCAAACTACACCGCATCCATATATTCGATAGTTCCTGTGAAGGAAACTGCAGGGGCTTACAGCAGTGGGGTCTCGCTGCTGGAACACCTGAACATATCCGGTCCGAAGTACGCATGGACTAGCGCCTTCTCCGACTCGTGCGGCTTTTACAATACAAGCATTTCATGCGGCGTAAAGAACGCGACTGCATCCTCCGCAGAGCTTAACCTCACCAACAGGATAAACGGCACAATACACCTGAATTCGATAGCCTGCTATCTGCAATCCGAGTCCCCGCCTCAGCAGATAAACTCATCGCTAAAGCCAGGGGAATCGGGGGCGTATAACGTATCGTGCACCTACGGCGCAGTGAGCAGCTTTGCAATAGTGTCGAACTACACAGTCGCCCTCAACTATACCATAAACGGGAAGATACGCATCGCTACGGGCTACCTAAAGCTCTCAGAACTCGGTTGAGAGTTTCACCTAAGGAAGTCCTTCGCAGCCTTGCCTTTTGGGAACACCCTTCCGTTGCTAGCCTCCACCGGCATTCCAATCTCATTTGCCACGCGCTCAAGCTCCGGAAGCTCGACAACCTTATCCAAAAAAAGCTCATAGAAAGCGCCACTCCCAAACTTCACGTCCCTGACTATGAACGTCTGCGTTTGGAACATCCCTGTTCTCAGCACCCTAATTTTGACGCTGCCGGATTTCAGTATATCCTCAACCGACTGCACTGGCATCCCATCCCCCGCATACGACATTTTCGAAGCAAAATATATAAACATACAATAAGAAAGCGATTAGATGGAGATCCCCTCTGCCGCAGTAGGCTATCTGTACTCACACATATTCTCGCCAATTGCTTCAGCTATAGGCTCCTCAACGCAGGTGTCTGTGCTATCCATAATCCTTGCGCTGATAGTATTTTCCATAGCGTTAGCCATATCCATAACGTTGTACGTGTATCTTTTCGGGTGGGGCGAGAGGAAGATAATGGGGCGCATACACTCTCGTCACGGGCCCACGTACGTCGGCAAGTTCGGAATGCTGCAGAACATGGCTGATGTTCTCAAGCTTCTCTCAAAGGAGCACATAAGCCCAGACAATGCGGACAAGCCGCTGTTCTTTCTACTGCTGCCAATAACCTACGCGCTTTTTTTCCTGATATTTGCGTTTCTTCCGTTTAATTCCACCACGTTTGGAATCGGCGGCAGCCTCGGTCTGATAGCCGTTTTCGCGATACTGTCCCTTGCACCAATGCTCATGTTCCTGATAGGCTGGACGAGCGGCAACAAGTTCGGCTCTATAAGCGCCCAGAGGTCTGTAATGGTGATGCTCGCATACGAGATACCCATGCTTCTCGTAGTCGCATCTGTGGCAATGCTCTCCGGAAGCTACAGCCTACTTTCAATAGTCAATTCACAGAGCGGTATGTGGTACGGCATACTAATGCCGATAGGCCTATTCGTGTTTTTCGTTGTAATGCTTGCAGAAGTGGAAAGGCCGCCATTTGACATGAGTGAAGCCGACAATGAACTCATAGCGGGGTGGCTGACAGACGTCAGCGCGCCCTACTACACAATAGCGCTGTTTCTGGACTACACGCGCATGTTCTTCGGCACAATGATAATATCCCTGCTTTTCCTTGGAGGATGGGCCGGTCCGGCGTTCCTGCCACCCACATTCTGGCTTCTGGCAAAGGTTGCGATACTCACAGTATTCATAATACTGATAAGGGTGTCGATGGTAAGGATGAAGATAGGCAGGATATTGCGTGCAGGCTGGATATATCTGATGCCACTCGCCGTAATAAATATGCTGGTTACATTTGTATTATTCATAGGGTGATATGATGCCATTGAAATCTTTAAAGGAAGTTGCGAAAGCGCTTGCGGAGAAGCCGTCCACTCTGCAGTACCCAGAAGAGAGAGACCCGCTCACCGACAACTATCGCGGCATACACAAGCTGGACATGAACACATGCATAAGCTGTGCCGCATGTTTTAGAATATGCCCAAATCAGACTATAACAATGGTGGACGTAGACACTGACAAGGGAATAAAGAAAATGCCCGAGGTAAACGTCGAGAGATGCCTCTTCTGCATGCTGTGTGAGGAGGTATGCCCTCCAAAATGCCTTGTGCTTACCAAGAATTACGATACCGAGAGATATGACAGGCGCGAATACATACTGCGCCCTGAAGACCTTGAATGAGTGTTATGGTGTACGTGGACATATTCGGCATAATCGCCGTGGTTGAGATCGTTTCTGCAGGATGCATATTCCTATTTAGAGACGTGATGCACTCTGCTCTCGCACTCGCGATTATGTTTCTTGTCAATTCGGCCGCGTTTATGGCTCTCGGCGAGCCGCTCCTCGCAATAATACAGCTATTCATATTGGTAGGAGGGGTCGCGACCTACTTGTTTGTAGGAGTCGCATCAGATCACCATAACGAAAAGAGGCACACAAACTTTGCCGCATTCTCCATACTCTCAATACTGGTGTTCGCATTTGTCGCATACCCGTACATAGGGTACTTCACAGGATCTCCGACCGCGCAGCTAACAACTTCTTCGATATCTGCAGAGTTCTCTCCCGGGTACCAACTGCTTTATGTCCTGGTAATTCTGCTCTTTGGCTCTGCCCTGGGCTCAATATTGCTTCTCAAAAGCGCAGGTGAAAAGAGGAAGGTGTAAAATTGATAGAAATATTCATGGTGCTCGGTTTCGCCCTCTTCGCGATGGGAATCAGCGGCGTAGCTACTAGTAGAAACTTCATAATAATGGTGCTCTCAATAGAGGTGGTATTGGTTGCATCGTCTCTTGTCGGCGTATCCCTGTTCTCGGTTTCGGGCAGCGGCAACATAATTCTGCTGCTTCTTTCCATATGGGGCATAGCATCATCAGAAATAATAGCCTTAGTCGCAATCTACAGGTACCTGCAGAGGGCGGAGGAGAGCATGGACGTTACAAAGATGTCAAAATTCAAGGGTTGATTGTTTGCTTCCGGTAATAGCCCTGTTTCCAGTAATAATCGCCGCTTTCCTGGCGTTGGCGACTGGCAGCCGCAGGATTACGGGGCACATCGCAACTTTTTCGGCTGCGGTTTCTTTTGCCCTTTCAATCCTCCTGCTCTACAACCGTTCACCGCACAGCGAAGTGGTATGGTTCAGCATAGGCTCATACGCGGTGCATTTGTCTTTTACCACTGCACCGCTGAATATGCTGCTCTTGCTAATCGTGTCAGGCATAGGAACGCTCATATGCTGGTATTCCATAGGCTACATAGAGACCCCAAGCCAGCGCGGAAGGTTCTTTTTCGAGCTTCTCGTGTTCATGGCTGCCATGATGCTCTTCGCCATATCCGCAAATTTTGTCACGATGTTCATAGGGTGGGAACTTCTTGGGGTAACAAGTTATCTCCTGATAGGGTTCTGGCACTGGAAGGAAAAGGTTCCGCGCGCAGCAAGGAAATCCATAACCACCATAATAATCGGCGATATAGCGATACTGATGGCCATGATAATCCTATGGTCATCATATCACACGTTCAACTTCTCAGCAATACTCTCGGCGCCATATTCTTCTGCGATCACGGTTTCGATGTCCTTGGTGCTGATAGGCGTATTCACCAAATCTGCGCAGTTCCCCTTCCACGAATGGCTCGCCGACGCGATGGAAGGCCCAACTCCTGTTTCGGCGTTCCTGCACTCGTCTACAATGGTAAAGGCGGGCGTGTTCCTTGTTGCTGTGCTCCTTCCGTTGTTCATAAAGGCAGGTCTTGGCCCGGTCCTTGTAGCAGTGGGCATGGTGACGGTAGTGCTGGGGGCGTCCAACGCGCTTACCGAGCACCACATAAAAAGGGTGCTGGCGTATTCGACAATTGAGGACCTCGGGCTAATGTTCATAGCGCTCGGCTTCAATGCGCTTGCCGCAGCAATGCTGCTCTTTCTGGTGCAGGCGTTCTACAAAGCTGCCATATTCATGGGAGCAGGATCAATAATGCGCGCAAACGACGAGGACACGGAAATTTTCAACAGTTATGGATCAGCATCCAACAGGATGCTGTTCGTATCTAATGTGATAGCAGCAGTCTCGCTTGCAGGAATATTCCCGCTTAGCGGGTTCTTCGGAAAGTTCGCAGTCGAATCTGCAGTTAGCATACCAATCTACATACTCCTTCTGGCGATAGACGTTGCGAGCAGCGCTTACATATTCAGGTGGCTCTTCATACCGATGAGAGCTCCTGAGCACGCATCGCTGTCAAAGGCAAGATACTCACACATACCTCTCTCAATGCTTGTTCCAGAAGCGATACTCGCAGTTGCCGTGGTGGCTGGAGGTTACGCATTCGTATCCCTTCCAGGATATCTAAGCCTGCATCCGCTTGGGATAAATGTGATTGGTGCGGTGCTGGAATCCATAATGGTGGCTGTAGGATTTGTTGCTGCATACTTGGTATATAAGAAGAACCCTGAGCGGATACCATACACCCGCTTGCACAAGCTGGCGTTTAACAGCCCCTACATCAACTCTGCGTATTCAGCCATAGCAAAGTCCTTCTACGCTGCAGGATACGCGATCTCAGGGCTTAATACTGCAATAGATGACATATTCGAAGATGCAGGAGATGCATTCAAGTATTTCGGTTCTGCCGGAAGACGCATAGAGAATGGCCAGCTGAAGCTTTACGCCCTGGTGTTTGCGCTAGGCATAATCGCTTTATTCATAATATTCGGGTGAAACTCGCATGGAAGCGATACAGGCATTGCTCATATTTGCCTTTGCGGTTCCTGTAGCTGGGCTCCTGGCGGCCTTGGTGCTTGGCCAGCGCCGCTCAAAGGGCGCCGGAATAGTTTCCACTGCCGTGTCACTTCTAGTATCAATACTAATCCTGTCATTTTTCCTATCATCTGGCAAATCTGCAACAGAGGGCATAACCTACATACCCCAGCTAAACATAGGCTTCAGCCTGTACGCCTACCCGATATCCGTAGTCCTGCTGCTCATGTCCTCCATAGTGTTCTTTGCTGCCGCAGTAGGCGGAAATGTAAAGGGGTTAAAATACAAGGGCTCGGTTTCACTTCTCCTCCTGTTCCAAGTAGCTGCGACCGGTCTCTTCTTATCTGGCAACCTCCTCATGTACTTCATCTTCTGGGACATAGGAGTCATTGCCGCATACTTCATGATATCCGCGCTCGGCACCGGCGGGCGCAGGAGGTCAGGTATGAAATTCCTAGTATACTCTTTCGCAGCAAGCGTCCTGCTGCTACTCGGTATAATAATGCTGTATTACTACTCGCCAGCAGTTTCGGGGCTGCACAGTTTCAGCATACCATACCTGATAGCAAATGCATCCTCTATACCTGCCGGTATCCAAACTGCGATATTCGCCCTGCTCTTCGCTGCATTCATGATAAAGATGCCGATATTCCCGCTGCATTCCTGGATGGCAGACGCTTATGCTGATGCTTCAACGGAGGGATCCATGCTGGTATCTGGCGTCCTGTCGAAATTCGGTGCATATGGGATGCTGCTGCTCTTCCTGATGCTGCCAATAGCGAAAAATTACTCGCAGTATGTTTTCATCCTAGCCGCAGTATCAACGTTCTACGCGGTTTTCGTTGCGATGAGGCAGACAGACCTGAAGAAGGTGCTTGCGTATACTAGCATGGCTGAGATGGGGATAATACTGGCAGGGATAGCATCGCTTGACCAGATAGGGATATACGGTGCCATATTCGGCATGCTTGCGCACGGCATAACAATAGCTCTCGCCTTCCTCGTGGTCGGTTCAATCGAGATGATGTTCGGCGAGCGCAATCTTGCGCTTCTTCGTAGCATAGGGCGCAGTGCCCAGATACCCTCCTACATGTTCATAATTGTTATACTCGGGATAACTGGCATGCCGCTGACTGCAGGATTCATAGCTGACCTCCTGATATTCATAGGGGCCTTCGAAGCCTTCGGGCTTTATGGCCTAATACCGCTGGCTGCAATAATACTGATGGGTTCATATCTATATTTTTTCGTTGAAAAATCATTCTTTTCACATGGTCCGACATCACCGCACGAATTCAACATAGGCGCGTCACAGAAGCTGTCGTACGCGATTCTCGCAGGCTCAATATTCATAATAGGCTCACTGCCGTTCTTAATACTAAATGCGATAAATCTTCTAAAGGTCTTGTAAATGCTTCCCCAGATATACGGACTGCTCCCACTCGTCACAGCAGCTGCAGTAGTTTTGATTGGGCTGGTGGACCTATTCTACAGGAACGATAAAGTAGCCGCATATGCTGTCGGTACGCTGTTCGCAGCCCTTTCTGCAGAAGGCGTAGCCTTCCTTGAGTTTGCAACGTCTCCTCTTCGCCTTGGTCTAATCTACATAACTCCGTTTACATCGTTTTTCATGATGCTATTCGGAGCAGCACTGTTGATGGTCACGCTGCTCTCCTCATCGCATCATGATAAGTTTGGGCGTTTCGCGCTGCTCTCCGGGTTTATATCAATAGGCATAATATTGATAATATCAGGCACTTCTCTAATAGAACTGATACTTGCGCTTGAGCTGATATCAATTTCAACATCCTTCCTTATACTTTCTGGCGGGAAAAAGAGGGTTGAGGCAGCGACAAAGTTCTTCATACTCGGAGGGCTTTCTGTTTCAATATTCACTTTTGCCATGGCTATTGTATTCCAGGGCAACCCATCGCTCTTCATAGCTCCCATGCAGCCCGGCCTGTTGACAGGCATCGCTGTTCTCGTATCCATTCTTTTCGCGGTTGCGCTTTCGTTTGAGGCATCGCTGTTCCCATTTAACCTATGGGTGCCAGATGTCTATGAAGGTTCGTCTACTGATGTAACGGCTCTACTTGCAGGAGTGAACAAAAAGGTTGCGTTCGTTGTGATATTCGAAGTTTTCTTCGTCATGCTCTCCGCATACCGTTCTGAATTCTCTGGCATATTCGCGCTGCTCTCAATAATAACTATGTTCTTCGGGAATATAATAGCTCTTGTTCAGGACAACGTAAAGCGCATGTTTGCCTACTCTGCCATATCGCAGGCAGGATACATAACGATAGGGCTTGCGGTCGGCACTGAGTTCGGTCTCGAATCCAGCATTTTCCAGATATTCGCGCACACGTTCATGATAATAGGGGCATTCGCGATAGTGGCAATGCTTGAATCAGATAACATAAAGACGTACAGGGAGTATTCAGGATTGTTTTATAGGAACAAGTTTGCTGCGATATCGCTTTCCCTGATAATGCTTTCAATGGCTGGCATCCCGCCCTTGATTGGATTCGACGGCAAGCTTTTCCTGTTTTCCTCCGCAGTGAGCAGCGGTATGGTTTATCTCGCAGTTATCGGCATAATAAACAGCCTGATATCGATATACTATTACATACGCCTCATGGGCTTCATGTTTACAGAAAAGGAGGTCAGGAAGCTAAACATGCGGCGCGCAACGATTGTTGTTGTCCTAATATCCTTATTTTCTGTAGTGGCACTAGGTATATATCCAACACCCGTGCTCCACTATGCAGCGCTTGCGTCCTCATTCCTGTAATTCCAAACGTTTGCTGCAGAAAAAAATGCTCCGACAAATCCTGCCGCTCCTCCTATAATCGCGCTGACGAAGCTCATTATTAGGAACCCGTATACTATCGGAAGTCCAAACACAAGTCCTACCAGCGCCGAAGCGGAAAGGAACATTGGAGCAAAAGACATTCCGATAAGAAGCGACCACAATGCCAGTACTACCGTTCCAATTATTCCGGCGGAAAAGCCCGCAAAGAAACTCCATTTCGTTTTCTTTATAAGGAAACCTATTGCAAGCCCTATCATAAGCGGCCCTATGAACGGCAGCCATCCGACGAAAAACATCAGCATGAAACCAAAGAGCGCCCCTGCCCAGACTACTCTATAAGTATGGGCTGGACTGGCACGCCTCGCACCGACGCGCGACTTTGACTTACTTCCTCTTTTCCTTCTAGTTACCATCTAATCTGTATTACAATAAAACTTAAAATACCCTGCGAAACTGCTAGCTCACCAGATCCCTTAGGAAAAACCTTTTTACCATCACGCTTGGCCTGTCCATATCTCCATATTTTGAGAGGAAGTTTCCTATTCCCAATATATTGAGCAGTCCTAGAAGCCTTTCAACGCCCGCTTCTCCTGCCCTTGAATAATAAGCGTGTATGATCTTGTGCATTGAAAGATCGTTCCCGTAAAGCTTCCTCCACGTTTTGTCGTAGCGCTCCAGCGGCTCGCCCTTCTCCAGGTGCCTTGATATAGACTTAGCAGCGACTATCGCGCAAGCGCCTCCGAATATTATGCCACCTCCTGTCGTTGCCTTTACCTGCCCCGCAGCATCGCCGACAAGCAACACATTACCTTTTACGGTACTGCTACGCATGCCTATCGGTATAATACTGGCCTTTGAATCAACCATCTTGCCTCCCCCAACCGCTTCCCTCACTGAAGTCTCTTTTAGCATCCTCCTAAACGCCTCCGCACTATTCCACGAGCCGCTACTAGTACCTATTCCAAGCTCCACCGTGCCCTTGCCGTATGGAACTGCCCATCCGAAGAACCCCCTAGCGAAGCGCTCTGAGAAAAAAAGATCGACTTCGTCCTCTATCAAACGTTCCGACTTTTCAAATACTGCCTTGAAAGTGAGAACATGATTTTCTATAGGGGGGAACTTTGCCCATCTTCCAACTGTTGAAAGCCCACTGTCTGCACCTACTATTATTTTACCTTCTGAAGAGAACTGTTCTAGATCCTCTGGGCCAATTCTCCTTCCAGTAATCACCTTGGCACCAGCATCAATAGCCTCGCGCGAGCATATCTCTGCGAGCTTTATCCTGTCAAGTACATGCGCCTGAACCTTTTCAGATCTGACATGTAGCGATCTTCTGCCCGCATGCAGCGAAGCTCCATACAGCGAGTTTACTACTGCGTCCGAGAAATCTATTCCAAGCTTCGAGAGTCCTGATGCAGAAAGTATACCCGAAGCCTTGTCGGCCTTAATTCCTACTCTTTTTTCGGATTCGAACACCGTTGCCACAATGCCGCGCTTGCCTAGTTCCTTTGCTAGAATGAGACCAGAAGTACCTCCACCAACTATAACAATTTCCTTAACCAAAATGACCACTCGTCACGGCATTCTATTAAGTGCATAAAACAAATATATAGCGTTGGTGTGCAGATAGCCCTATTTAAGCTTTTCTTTCATAAAACTCTATGGTGATTATACGGCATCCAAAAAGCAGCAGCCTGCACAGCCCCAGAAAAGCTCATCGGCAGCCATACTAAAGCCAAACATACACATAGAGAACATAGTTGTCAGCGCAGAAGTTCATGCCGTAATAGACCTCTATGCGCTATCCCGCGGAGTGAAGGCCGTAGACTACGAGCCCGAGCAGTTTCCAGGGGCGATATTCAAGATAGAGAATCCCCACGTTGCAATAATACTTTTCAAGAACGGAAAGATGATATGCACAGGCGCCAAGACGGAAGCCGACATAAAAAAAGTGCTCGAATACGCAGCTGGCATAATATCAAAGTACGTTATAGAGCTTACAGGCTAGCGCACTTTTGAAAGCTCAATGTCGAATCTCTTAAAGAACTTCGCCCACGAGTATTCTGACACAACTCTCTTCCTCCCATTCTTCCCAAGATCCTCTGCAAGGCGTTCGTCGACCGCTATCCTTCCCATTCTCTCAGCCATTTCTGCTTCGCTGTTCACCAAGTAGCCAGTTTTCTTATCAACCACCGTCTCCTTCGGTCCCCCCTCATTAACAGCTATGACTGGCTTTCCGCTGGCCATTCCTTCCAATGGCACAAGCCCGTAATCCTCGTTTATGGGAGTATACAAAACGCCTCTTGCCTCCGCATACAGGTCCACCATCCTTCTGCCCTTCACGTTTGACATTATCTCTATTCCACCGACTTTTCTTGCCTCCTCAACCAATCTCCTGTAATATCTCTGGTGCACTTCCTCTTTTGACACCTGCCCAGCAAGTACAAGACGGTAGCCTTTGTGCTTCCTTTTGAATATTTCAAACGCTCTGATTGCATAATCCTGCCTCTTGTTTGGCGAGATTCTAGAAGGGTAGAAGAAATACCTTCCGAAACCCCCATTCCTGTATTTTTTGTAGTCCACCCCTCCGCCTATAACCGCATCAGCCTTCCTCCCATAATATTTTTTTACTCTCGAGGCAGTGTTCATGCTGTTTGCGACTATCCTGTCTATTTTATTCACCATGCCCCTGTCTATCGACCTTAGTATTTTTGCTCCTGCCGCGTACACCGGCCTCTGGTATGGCTTCCTCAGCCCCATCCTGTAGCTGTAGAGGTCATATATTTCCCTAAGTGGCGTGTGGCAATACCAAAGCACCTTCTCATTCCTGTTGCTAGCCCAATGGCTAGGTGCTATATGTGCGTTCAGCACGTCATAGTCCTCCTTTACCTTGAAATTGTAGAATGCGGAAGCATACGAAATTCCCTGCTTCATTCTGCTCTTTCCGCTGTTTCTCCCTTTGCCTATGACCTCTATGTCTATGTTTCGATACTCGTCGAAAGTGCTGGCTTTGTCATATTCTGCGGTGTATACTTTAGCGTTGTAGTGCTTTGCAATCTCCAGCACCACTGCCTCTGCTCCTCCCTTGAGTATAAGGTTCGCCTGTGCAATTACCAACTTCACCAAGCCCACCGCGGTCATGCCCGCCGTAATATTGTCCACACTAAGCATATAAATATAAGCGCACAAAATAAAAATGCACACACGGATTAAGCTGAAAATTAATCTCTCTTGCAGCAGGGTGCGTTTTCAATATCTGTTTTGTAGGTGATGTTCTGGATCTGGGCGAAGGATTGCGTCAGGCGCTTGCGAAGCTCAAGAGAGCCACAATAATAGACGCAAAGACAATACGCGAATTCAACAAGGATCTCCAGAAGGCTCTACTTTCATCTGACGTAAACGTAAAGCTCGTCCTTGAATTTACGAAAAAGCTTGAGCGCCAGGTCCTTGAGAGCAAGCTCCCCGCAGGGGTAGCGCCGCGCGACTACATCACAAACATGGTATACGAAGGGCTAGTTGAGCTGATGGGCGAGTCCTATTCTCCTACTTTCGAAAAGCAGCGCATAATGCTTCTTGGGCTTTACGGCGCAGGAAAAACAACCACTGCTGCCAAAATAGCACGGTTCTACCAGAATAGGGGCCTCGGCGCGCTGATCATATGCTGCGACACACAGCGACCAGCTGCCTATGAGCAGCTCGAAAGCCTTGCAAAGTCGTCCAACATCGCATTCTACGGGGAGAAGGGAGAGCGGAATCCCGCCAAGATAGTGCGCAACGCACTGGCAAAATATCCGGAAAAGCAAGTTGTGGTGTGCGATACTGCAGGAAGAAATGCTCTTGACTCAGAGCTCATAGAAGAGGCGAAGCGCATAGCTTCAGAATTCAAGCCCGATTCAAAAATGCTGGTGATAAGCGCCGATATGGGCCAAACAGCCGGAGAACAGGCAGCAAGATTTCGCGAAGCCGTCGGCATAGACGGCATAATAGTTACAAAGATGGATGGATCCGGAAAAGGCGGAGGAGCGCTTAGCGCAGCGCACGCCTCTGGCGCCAAGGTCAAGTTCATAACTACCGGAGAAAAACTGTCGGACATAACGCCTTATGACTCTGAAAAGTTCATCGGCAACCTGCTCGGCATACCTGACATCGGCTCCCTGGTCGAAAAAGTGCAGGAGGCTATAAGCGAAGCAAACGTAAATCCAGATGAAGTTGATGTCAACGAGCTGAATTTTGAAACATTCTATTCCCAGCTGAAGGCGATGTCAAAGATGGGCCCGCTCAAAAACATATTTGGCATGCTCGGCGCTTCAGATGTACCGAAGGACGTCATAGACAGCGGCGAAGAGAAACTGAAAAAGGACAAGGTGATAATATCCTCAATGACTCCTGAAGAAAGGCGCAACGAGCGCCTCCTCCACCAGCCAGGAAGGGTGGCGAGGATAGCAAAAGGCAGCGGCATGGAAGAAAAAGACGTACACCAACTGATTTCCGACTTCAACAAGATGAAGAAACTCTTCAATTCGCTGAAGAACGACCGCTCCCTAAAAAGAAAATTCGGCGGTATGTCCTTCTGATTCAAATTAAATAAAAAAAAAAGAAAATAGGAAAGGTAAAAACCTTTCCATTACCTTTTCTTGCTCTTTCCTTTCTTGTTTGTTGCCTTCTTCTTTGTTGTGGCCTTTTTCTTAGTTGACTTTTTCTTCGATGCCATAGTTTTCACTTTTGTTTCACAACGGTTTCACTTATATATTAATATATTTAAATGGCTAATAATACTGCGAACTTGTAAGGTAAATATTAGTTTACTACTCTACATATTAATATATCTTAGTAAAGGGAATTGACGATGGAATCGAAGGTCGGAGCGTTGAACGAGAAGCTCGAAGAGCTCAAAGAACAGTATTCCAAGACCAAATACAACAAGAAAACCGACAAGTATCTGCTAACCCTCCGCGCAAAAATGTCGAGGCTGCGGAAGGAAGTTGAGGCAGCGAAGAAGACGAAAAAGGGCAAGGGATTTTTCGTAAAGAAACTCGGCGATGCCACTGTAGCGCTAGTAGGGTTTCCGAGCGCAGGCAAATCAACGCTGATAAATGCGATATCAAATACACGCTCGAAGACCGCAAGCTACGCCTTCACCACGAACGAGATCATACCTGGGATGATGCTGTACAACGACGCACACATACAGGTACTTGACATGCCAGGGATAATAGAACGAGCGCATACCGGGGTAGGCGGGGGGTTGCAGGTGATATCTGCAGCAAAGGCGGCAGACCTGATACTCATTGTCCTAGATGCAACTGACTGGCAGAAGCTTGACACTATACTCGGCGAGTTCAAAGCGCTCAACATATTCCTCAACAGGAAGAAACCCGATATACGCATAGCCGAGGATGAAAAGCGCCAGGGGATAAATGTAGAGATAAACCGTTCAAAGCTGACGCAGAAAGAGATAGAATCAGTTCTCAACGGCTTCGGGATATTCGGAGCCGATGTAAAGATCAACGAGGATCTGCCTATAGAGGAGTTCATGGCCTTAGTCTCAGGCAGCTGCCATTACGTAGGCGCCATCGCGGCTCTTAACAAAATAGACATAGCAGCAGACTACGCAAAAACTGCCGCAACCATAAAATTCAAGTACGGGCTCGAGACCGTGCCTATAAGCGCATCTTCGAATACCAACCTAAACGAACTAAAAAGAAAGATTTATGATAACTTGAACATAATAACAGTATACCTGAGGAACAGGCTCGATTCCCATTCAAGGGAGCCGTTAATCCTACCAAAGGGATCAACTGTCGGCGCAGCTGCACAAAAGATACACACTGAATTGAGGAACCAGTTGAAATGCGCTTACATAGACGGTCCAAGCTCAAAGTTCAGGAATCAGCGAGTTGGAATAGACCATGTCCTCATGGACCGCGACGTCGTAACTTTCATAAAGATATGACCTGATATAAATACTACATTAAGATATTATTTAGGCGATTGGATGAACCTGAAATACTGGGAGTTCGAGGATGCTCCAATGAAGGAGAAGCTGAAAAACGTAAGCATAAGAGACATAGCGAAGATTTACTATGAAAACGAAACCGAGGCGTACAGATTCGCAAGGCTATTGTACGAAGTAAAGAAGCGTGGCAGCCTGCGCCTGAATGAGGCAAAGGAAATATTTCCGATAGCCACATCAAAAAGATACCTGGACTTTGCAGTGCAGGCTGGCTTGCTAAAGCATGAAAGCTCCGCGTACACAATGACTGACAGATTTTCGAAGCCGCTGAAGAATCTTTCGGTATACATAAAGACATGGATGGAGACGAAGCAGGATGAGGACATGGATCTCATATTTCCATCCGCGCGCAAGGAACCACAGCAGAAACGCGGGGGGAAGGCACAGCAGGAGTAAACGATCAAGCGATATTACGGGCCCAGCGGGATTTTCATGATCCTTTATGGAGCATTTTGAACCCGCGACCATCAGCTTAGAAGGCTGCCGCTCTGTCCAAGCTGAGCTATGGGCCCGTTAGCCGCGCAAGCGCCAGCATTCTGATTCAATTTTACACCCTTATATTACTTTCGCTGCCTGCCATGCCGCCGGCATTTATTTTGAAAAATCGCTTTGTGTTCTCTGTCAGTATTTCAGCGGCTTTGTAATAATCAATGCCCTTTACATCTGCAACAATTCGTACTGATACCTCTACGTAATAAGGCGCCTTTCCTACTACCGGAGTGTCGGTCTCGGTCATGAGCAGTTCAATCGGGAAATTCTTTATTGCTGAAGCGCGTTTTCTAGATTCAAGAGGCGGTACCGATATGTAGTAGCCAAGCTCAGCCGCAGTTCTGGCGTCGTCATCATCGCCCTCGAAATAATGCAGCTGCACCTTTTTTGCCCCAGAGTCCTTGAGGATCCCAAGCACCTCTTTAATAGAGTCACGGGAGTGCACAGTTAAAGGCTTATCAAGCGCCATGCCGAGCTCTATCATGCTCTTGAAAGCTTCACGCTGCTTTTCCCTCTCCATTTCAGATGCTGCTTTCTTGAAATCCAGCCCTATTTCGCCTATGCCAACTATCCTGGCCGAATTTTTCTTCGCCAACTCGCATACTGCGTCAATTACGTTGCCGCTTAGCAATGCGTTCTCCGGATCCAAGCCGACTTCTGGGAATATCGTCGAATAATCAGAAAGCTCCAGGGCCCTGACGCTTGTCAGATAGTCCACCCCGCATGTCACTATCGTTCCCACTCCCCTGTTAATCGACTCTTTTAAGAGCCCATCGTCCTTAAGGAGATCAATGTGTGCATGCGCATCGGCAAGCGCTGGAAGCTGTTCGGTGCGCAGTTTTCCCACGGCTGCCTGCTCGCTTTTTTGTACAGTGTGCAAATAATCACCAAACATTCGAAATATTGCATCACAAATAAATATATGCTGTGATAAAATAAATAGATGCAGGAGGCTAAGGCGCCAGGGTTCAGAATATTCGACTACGCAGTAATCACCATAGTCGTCTTGCTTGCTATAGTGATAGTGTTCCAAACATACCAAATAAGCCACATCAATTCGGAAGTCTCGGCACTCCTTTCGGCAAAGTCCGCTCCACATGGTGCCAACAATCCTACAACCAGCTCTACAAACAACTCCTTTGGCTCAAGATTGGCTAACATAGACAAGCCGCTCAACGCTTCAGACCTCTCTGTAATAAACAACGCGCCAGACTCCTATTTTGAGACCGCGGCACAGAAGCTCCTTAATGGCTCACTTACGGATGAGATATTGGCAGTACCTGCAAATCAATCTGTGCACGCAGGACCGTATATTTACGGCGGCAAGCCGACGGTCATATACATCGGCGCAATATCCTGCGTTTTTTGCGGAGAAAACAGGTGGGCCATGGCGCTCGCCCTGTCAAGGTTCGGAAACTTCAGCCAGCTCTATGAGGGTTACAGCAGCTTCGGCGATCACAACCTTCCAACACTTTACTGGGCCGATGACAATTATACGACCCAAGAAGGTGTCGGTTTTGGCAATTCCTATTCAAGCAAGTACATAAACTTCCTTTCAGCGGACTATCTTTCCCCGATAGTCCAGGGATTTGAAGTTCAGCCTCTCTCATATTTTGTCTCGCAGGCCCCAAATGAAACATACTTGAAGGCAATGTCTTTCATGAACTCCACAAACCAGTTCCAAGGAACACCGTTCACCTTGTGGGGCAATACACTGGTAACCGGGGCAGACGGGGTAGTGTTCGGCAACTCAACCCCGACGTCCACGACCCTGCCACTTACCTACGAAACGCATGCGCAGGTTTTCAGCCAACTAAAGAACTTCAACGACCAGTTCTCATGGGGGGAATACGCCGCAGCTGACGTGTACATAGCCTACACATGCCAGCAACTAAACGACACCGCGCCCATATGCCAGCTCCCAGCGATGAAGCAGTTGATCTCTTTCATAGGATGAGTTTCAATGCAATTCACAAATAATGTGGCTAGCTCGATAAAGCGCATATATTACAAACCCCTATATCTTGCAACCAACGTAGCAATCGCGATATTATACTATTATATATTCGAATTTATAGTAAAGGCTCAGAACCATGGCATTCTGCTTCTAATAAGCGTGCCGTACCCATTCCTGTACGCACTAATAGCAACTTCGTCTATAATGCTCACAATATCAATATACTCGGTACGCAACACAAGGGCAAACGCGGCAAAAGTCTCCTCCTCTGGTTTCAGCGCATTCGCGACTGTTTTCGGAGGGCTGATAAACGGCTGCGGCTGCAGCGCACCTATAATGTTCAGCCTGTTTTCCATAGCTTTTGGGAGCGCCGAAGCGATATACCTAGATGCGTTTGTAAGCAACAATGGAATACTGCTAATAACTGTGCTGATAGCAGCCAACATTGTCCTTATAGGGTATTATCTTAATAAATTTGCCAAACCATCATGTAGAATAGGGCGATCCGATGGCCACAAGGAAGAGGACTCAAAAAAGAGGCAGTAATGCTGGCCCCAAGAGTCCAGTTGCAAAGGCAAAGCGGCGAAAAGCGCCCCCAAGCCGCGCCAGCACCGCCACAAGGAAAAAAGCCCAGAAGCCGATCAAGCCAATAAAACTGGCAAGGAAGCCCGTCACGCCATCCGAGCAGATAAAGATGCCAGTATACGCAATGCAGACTTACGAGCACGCAATTGTGTACGATATTTTCAACGGCAATGGTGAAAAGGCTTCAAGTCCGGAGTCGCTCGATGTGCTTTCAATACTCTCTGGCATAACGGAAGAGTCAAAATCTTCAAGCTTCGCAGCAGGAGTACATGCGGGCAAGATATTGCATGAGTTTTCGAGGCTTTCACGTCCCGGCAAACAAGAATCCGAAAGAATTTCAGATATACAGCTGTTCTTCAGCAATGCCGGTTACAAGGAGGTATCATATTCTGTATTCCCTGATAAGTTCATGCTGCGGTTCGCATACGAAGCAAATGTGCTCGGTATAAAGGGCCATGCATTCGAAGCAGGGGTAATAGAAGGGTTCCTCAACGCCCTGGGATACCACGGTTTCCACATACGCGAAGTCAAGTGCATGATGGAAGGCAATCCATATTGCAGTTTTTCCTCCTCCGACACGTTTTCCAGGCAGGAAGGACACGGAACCTCTCTTTTCAAGTCCGCAACAGCGGCGTTGTCGGATCGTGTCTCCAAAAAGGTGATGTCTGGTTCCTCGCAAGAGCAATTCAGCGAAGCGTATGTTGCCCTGAAGGGAAAGCAGTCCCTGTCATATGCAGCGGAGCACGGCGGCATGGCCATGGCATTCGAAATGGGGCGGACCATGCGCAGCAAAACAATAGAGGGAGAAAACTACCCTGCCGCGAAAGCCGCAATGGAGCGTACTATAAGTTTATTAAACATTGGGAGGATAAATGTTAAAAGTCTAGAACCTTTAAGGCTGGAGCTCTCCGTAAGCCTGTTGAAGTCCAGGCGGGAATTCAACGACTTTGCCGAAACATTCATAAAAGGCCTCGCAGGCTACTACAAACCCACAGGGTCTGAAGTAAAAGCCTCTACAGACGGCAGCCATTATGTGCTAAGGCTTAATTCTCCAAGCAAAGGTTGACCTGGCGTGATTTATGGCACTGGAATTCATGGATAAGATTGCTAAATACATTCCCACAATAAAACCGCCAGCGAAGCCCCTGTCCCTCAAGGAGAAGATGATGTGGACCGGCATAATATTGTCCGTATACTTCGTCCTCTACAACACCTATGCTGTTGGGGTTAATACTGTTGACGTGAGCCAGCCCATCCTTCAGCTGATAAGCATCGTATTTGCAGCTAGGATAGGGAGCCTGATAACCGTTGGGATAGGCCCCATAGTGCTCGCAAGCATAGTCCTCCAGCTTCTGTCCGGATCTGGCATACTGAAGATGGACATGAACGACACTGCGCAGAAGGCAAGGTTCCAGGCTCTGCAGAAGATATCCGCAATGTCCCTGGCTGTGGTCGAGGCAGCGATTTTCGTAATTACAGGATACGTACCGGTAAATTCAGCAGCAGTAGTTGGAACAGTAATCCTGCAGCTGGCTCTGGGCGCGATAGCGATAGTATTCATGGACGAGATGATGTCCAAATACGGGATAACCTCCGGGATAAACCTGTTCATAGCAAGCGGAGTTTCCTTCGCGATAGTAGCAGGCACGGTTGGCATACTTATACCTGATGCCGCTGCGGCGATAACTGCTGGCGGTGCAGCCGCAATATCCAATGCTATACTCGCATTTGCTCCCCTCCTTTTTGCAGTGATAGTCTTCCTGATAAGCATATACGCCTACGAGATGAAGGTCGAGCTGCCTCTCGCTTTCGAGCAGCTTAGGGGAGTGGGCGGCAGGCTGCCGATACCCTTCCTCTATGTTAGCGTTCTGCCTGTCATACTGGCATCATCGCTGGAGCTCAGCCTTACGGTCTGGCTGCGCTTCCTTTCCGGAGTCAAGGGCAGCCTCGCCAATCTCGCCAAATTCATAGCGCTGTACCAGCCCGTCGGCACCACCGGCGGCGGCACGACGCTCCAGCTTAACGGAGGCATTGCTTACCTCATTTCGCCTTCATTCCCTCTCCCATACCAAGGCGGAATAGGAGGGTACGGCCCGTACGTAAATTATCTACTTACACACACAACGCAGCTTTTCATGCCGTGGGGCGGCTTTGTTCTAGTGCCAGAATGGGTCCATGCAATAATATACACGGTTGTGCTGATGCTTCTCTGCATAGTGTTCGGCAAGTTCTGGATAGAGATGACAGGGCAGAGCCCAAAGAATCTTTCAGAGCAGCTTGGCGAGATGGGCTGGCAGATACCCGGATTTAGGAGGGATCCAAGGGTCATAGAGAACGTGCTCAATAAGTATATACCAACGGTGACGGTGCTCGGCAGCCTTTTCGTTGGTTTCTTAGCTGCGATAGCGACGCTTTCAGGAGCAGTTGGCACAGGAATGGGCATACTGCTTACCGTAGGAATAATCTACATGCTTTACCAGCAGCTGGAGCAGGAGAGCCTGTTTGATTCGTATCCTGTCCTGGACAGGCTGCTTAAGTAAGGGCAGCAATGCAGCTGCACGTAAAAGATTGGGATTAAAAAGAAGCAGCGGAGCAGCCACGCCAAAATGGCATGGCGCCTCGTATTTCTAAATAGGCATAGCTAGAGCTTGCCGACTCTCCTCTTCTGCGCTCTTTTGATGCGTTTTCTCCTTTTCTTCAGCCACTTCCAGCGCATCCGGCCCTTTTTCTTCCATTTCCTAGGTATGCTTCCCAAAAATAACACCTAAACAGCGATTATTCTGAATCGCCAAAAAGCAATATATTATGAGCCTA
>JAJZWO010000028.1 GCA_021846635.1 Microcaldota archaeon
ACTATGTTCATGTGCGCATCGAACGAGGTTATCCTACCACGTATGTTCATGTTGCTCTTCAGCCTTACCAGCACCTTTTGGCCGATAACCTTGTTCAGCAGATCGAATGGTCTCTCTTGCGGCATCTTATCACTTCTTGCTCAAAACAAACTTCAAATCAAATACAGGCTTAACCTTTATAATGCTAAGCCTTCGGCTTTATCTTCTCGAGGTCCTCCTTCTTTATGGCGAGCTTTACCCTTCCAGTGCCGACGGTAACCTGCTTGCCTATCATTATGTTCTCGGCAACCCCTGTCAGCATGTCCTTCTTCCCGAATACGCTCGCATTAATGAGGTGCTTCACGGTCTCCTCGTATGCTGCCCTTGCGAGCACGGATCCCTTTTCCCCTGCTATGCCGTGCCTGCCGACGCTCTTTATTCCTCCTGTCAGCGTCATTGCGTCTGCAAGAAGTCCAAGGTGCCTCGACTCTACCTCGATATCCTCGTCGGAAAAGGTCTTTATCAGCTCATTGAGTATAGCGTTCCTCGCAGCCTCTACGCCGAAGGCGTTGTACACCGCGAACGGGTCGTTGCACGTGAGCGCAGACTTGTCTACCATGTCAACGTCAAGTATCCCAAGTATGTTGTTGCCGCTCGAAACAAGATAGAACGAATTGTCCGACTGGTCCTGAAGTATCTGCACCTTGTCTGCACCCGGTATCCCGGCGACGAGGGAATTCCTTATGTGGACGAATATGGTCCTTACGGATTTTATGTCACGCTCCTTCTTTGATTTGATGCGCACGTGTACTGTAGAGCCTTCCAGCTCGACCTCGAGCGAATCGTTTGATGCAATCTTGTTTGAAACTGATTTTGCAGTTAGCTCGTATGATTCAAGCTTCGACTTGTTCAGGAACAGGTGCATCTTCCCGGTCTTGAGCTCCTCGCTGAAGCCGCTCAGGAGATCCTTGACGAAGACCTCCTCTATCTGCCTCTTCGCCTTGTTGGCGTTCTCGTAGCTCATCCTGTACTGCTTCTGCAGCCTTATGGTCATCATGGGCGTCTTGGGCCTTCTCCTCGCATCGACTATCTCTATGAGACGCGGCAGCCCTGAGTTCCTTACAACCGAGGCTATTCCTGCCTGGTGGAACGCCTTGAGGACCATCTGTGTTCCGGGCTCTCCTATTGACTGCGCGGCTATAACTCCGACAGCTTCTCCCGGTGCAATCTGGTATTTCTTGTCTATTGCCATGAATATCACTCCTTTGCTATCGACTCCATCATCGGATCCATTCCGTCGCCGCCGTATATGGTCTGCACTATCTTTCCTGATGCGTCCCTCACGCTCAGGTCGTTCTCGACGTAGAAGTCCTGGAGAGCGTTTATGAGCCTGCGCTGCAGGTAGCCGCTTACTGCGGTAATCAGGGACTTGCTCATCGCAGAGTCCCTCGATCCCATAGCGTGTATTATGTATTCCACAGGATTAAGCCCTCCGAGGAAGGATGACGCTACGAATCCAAGCGCCAGCGGGTCCTTCTGGTTGACGTGGAGGTACGGCAGCACCCTTCCGGAGTAGCCGCGCTTTGCGCGCTCGCCCCTTACGGACTGCTCTCCCACCAGCATGCTTGTCTGGACGTAGTTGAGTATGTTGCCCCTTGCCTTTATCGTCGACATAAGCATTGCGTTGTTGCTTATCGGGACGTTCTTCTTTATCACGGACTCTGCTATTGACCTAGCTATGTTTAGCTCTGCAAACACCTCTGCCTCGTAAGTCTGCTTTGCGGTCATGCCTGGGAGAGGCTGAAGCTTTTTCTCCCTGTATGCAGTAGTAAGCGTCGCGACCTTTGCGGTGATCTCGTTTATTATGTTCTCGCGCTCCTTGTTCAGCTTGTCTGAATTGTAGTAGTCGCTCAGGCTTATCGATATTCCTGATATGTATGCGACTGCAAGGGAGAGCTTTGACGCGTTCAGTATGAACTTCCTTACCTCTTCAGGCCCGTACTTGTCGTATATGAGCAGCGTAAGGTCTGCCCTGCCAATCCCGACCATCGTGTTGTCGACCACGCCAGAGACGAGCTCGCCGTCCTTTATCACTACGTCGCCAAGCTTGCTCTTCTGCGCGAAGTCAAGCCCCTTTGGCAGTATCATAGAGAATATAGCCCTTCCGTGGTACCTTCCGTCCTTCTCCTGCTTCTTTGGGAATTCGTACACGCCGACGTTTGCGAGCATGCTCGCAGTCTGGGACTTTGTGAAGTACGCGTCGTCGTTTGTAAGAAGGTACAGCCCTGCCAGCTGGTCCTCCTGCTGCACCCCTATCGGAGTGCCCGTCCTTGCCGACGGAAGAAGCAGGCTTGGCTTCATGAGATACCTCGCCTCTGCCTGGGCCTCAAGCGTCTGCGGGACGTGGAGATTCATCTCGTCACCGTCGAAGTCGGCGTTGTACGGGAAGGTTATGCTGACGTTGATGCGCATCGTCCTCCCTGGGAGAACCTTGATCTCGTGGGCCATGATTGAAACCCTGTGAAGAGTGGGCTGCCTGTTGAACAGGGCTATGTCGCCATCAACAAGCTGCCTTTCGAGTATGCATCCGGGGACGAGCTGCTCGAGGAGCTCCTTCCTTGTAGCTTCGGTTGCCCTCTTCCTCATCCCATCCTTCATTATCATGTTTATGACCATCGGATAGCTCTCGCTCTCCAGTAGCTTCTTCGCCGCTTCGATGTTCCATTGGGTAACGTAGAACGGGACAGTGAGGTTCTCCGCTATCTTCGGCGGGACGCCTACCTGATCTATGCTCAGGTATCCATCAGGGGATATGACTGTTCTCGCCGAGAAGTTCACCCTCTTTCCGGAAAGGTTGTACCTGACCCTTCCCTCCTTGCCCTTCAGCCTCTGTGCGAGTGTCTTGAGGGGCCTTGTGCTCCTGTGCCTCGATACCGGGACTCCTGGGGTCTCGTTGTTGAAGTATGTTGTTATCTGGTACTGCAGCAGCTCCCACAGGTCATCTATTATTATCTGCGGCGCGCCTGCATCTATGTCCTGCTCCAGCCTCTGGTTGGTCCTTATTATGTCGACAAGCTTGTGAGTCAGGTCGTCCTCGCTCCTGTCTCCGGTCTCGAGGGTTATCGAGGGCCTCACGTTCACTGGAGGTACCAGAAGGGTAGTTATGACAAACCATTCCGGCTTCGTAGCCTTGGGGTCTATGCCTATGAGTATCAGGTCGTCGTCGCTTATCTTCTCCATCCAGTCCCTTATGGCGTCTGGCCTCAGCTTTTCGTTCCCTATGGAGAAGAAGGTTGGGCGCTCCAGCTTTATCTTCCTCTGCTCTGTGCCGCAGTACGGGCACTTCTTAACATTCTTCAGCCTCTTGAGCATGCTGTCCTTGACGCTGCTGTCAGACTGCGTCTCTCCGAGCGACACGTCGGGGTTGTCGAGAAGCGCCTCCTCGATGTCAGAGTTGAGCTCGGTGAGCTGCTTCTCGTTTATTAGAAGCCTGTGGCAGGATTCGCATGTGACCTGAAGAAGCATGTACAGCGTCTTGGCGAATTCTGGGTGTATTGTAGGCCTGACAAGCTCGATATGGCCAAAGTGTCCCGGGCATGACTTGGCCCTGCCTCCGCAGGTCTTGCACTTCAGCCCAGGATCTATCACGCCGAGGCGCTGGTCGATCAGGCCTCCGTCTATCGGGTAGCCGTCGTCGTTGTACGTATCCGGAACTATAAGCTTGGCTACGCTCATTTTCTTTATAGATTCAGGCGATATGGTCGTGAACCTTATATAATCAATCATTTCCGCGTGCATGTTAATTCACCAAACGTCAACCCTTCAGCCTTATCCTTGGCAGTATGTGCATGGACTTTATCTCGTCAAGAAGCACCTTGAATGCGTAGCTTATCTCCACGTTCTTCAGTGATGTGCTTCCGCAGGTCAGGCATACAGGAGTGTTCTTTATGTAGTCGTAGTAGCCTATGTCGCCGCAGTTTGTGCATACCCATATGTCCGCCTTGTCGCTCTGGTCAAGCATACGCTCCTTGAGTAGAAGGCTTGCTCCGTGGCCGACCAGCGCGTCCCTTTCCATCTCTCCGAACCTGAGCCCTCCGCGCCTCGGCTTGCCCTCTGTCGGCTGGTGGGTGAGTATCTGGACAGGCCCCCTGCTCCTGACCTGTATCTTTGTGCTTACCATGTGCACGAGCTTGTTGTAGTATACCACTCCAGTGAATATCTCGGCATTGAAGCGCTCTCCTGTTCTGCCGTCGCGGAACGTCTCGTCACCGAACTTCTTGAAGCCGTGCTTCTCGAGTATCGAGTTGTATTCGTCAGTGCGTGATATTCCATCCTTCTCGAAAGCAGTGCCGTCGAAGCGCTTGCCGGATAGGGCGCCAGCCTTTGCGCCTATCGTCTCAAGCATATGCCCTAGCGTCATTCTGCCTGGAATGCTGTGCGGATTCAGCAGCACGTCTGGTATTATACCCTGCTCGGTGAACGGCATCTCGTCCTGATTTACTATAAGCCCTATGACGCCCTTCTGCGCGTTCCTGCTCGCAAACTTGTCTCCTATCTCAGGAATCTTTATGCTGCGCACCCTTACCTTCACTACCTTTGTAGCGCCGGTGGTCTCGCTGAGCATGACGCTGTCTACCGTTCCTTCCTCTCCTGATCTTAGCGTTATAGAGCTGTCCCTGGTCTTTTCCTCCATCACCCCGAAGCTGGTCTGCTCTTCGAGGAACCTTGGCGGCGAGGTCTTGCCTATCAGCACCTCTCCCTCCGATATGTCCAGGCCCGGCTCTATTATCCCGTCCTCGCCGAGCTTTGCATAGGCGTGCTCGCCGAGGTAGTTGTCAGCAGTCGGCGGAGGAACCTTGAAGTGGTCCTGCTGGCCTCCAGGATACCTCCTCTCTTCGTCGGGGTATGCCCTGTAGAAGACGCTTCTGCCCAGGCCGCGGTCTATCGCAGCCCTGTTGAACACTATAGCGTCTGCCATGTTGTAGCCCAGGTAGGTAGACGTCGCTATAATGAAGTTCTGCCCTGCAGGGTGGTTTGAAAGGCCCAGCTTCCTGTAGGTTATGCTGTCTATCATTGGCAGCTGCGGGTAGTATAGCATGTACGCCCTTGCGTCATACCTGCTGTTGAAGTTTATCGAAAAAAGCCCCTGACTCTGCTTTATGAACTGCATTGCCATCGGATGCCTTCCCATGCTGTTGTGCTCCGGGTATATGCTGGCGTTTGCGGTAAGGCCGAGGTTTGAAAGTGGATCTATCTCGAGATGAGTCGTCTTCCTTGTTATTTCTGATTCGTTTACCGCCGCAAGTATGTTTTCCTCTTCCTCTGCATCGAGGTATTCTATGACACCGTTCCTCCTCAGGTAATCGAAGTCTATCTGCTTGGATTTGAGCTTCTCCTGCAGCTCCTTCGTGTACTTGCTCTCGCCGTTCTCTACTATTATATAGGGCTTCCTGACCCTTCCCCTGTCAGCGCGTATGTGCACCTCTGCGAGCTTCTTGTGGTAGCTTACGTTGACCTCTCCCGATATGATTCCGGAGCGCCTGTTTGCCCTGACCTCGCCGGTAAATGCCTTGCCATCGCTCACCGAGCCTATGAACCTGCCGTCAAGATAAACCTTACACTTCAATTTAGACTTTTTTTCTTCCAGAGAATCACCAGTTACTGCTTCTCCCTTTCCACACGGTCCTTGGAATCCATGTCGCCAAGGGTGTCGAGCTTCTTTATTAGAGTGTCCTGATCAGCGCCGACGGTCACCTTCGCCATCACTGCGAGGTACCTTGTCAAGCCGACAACAACGCCTTCAGGCGTCTCAGTGGGGCAGAGCTTGCCTATGTGCGTGCCGTGGACGTCTCTCGCCCTCAGGTGCGGATGCTTCTTTGCTAGCGGCGACTTTACCCTTCTAAGATGCGCGAGCGTGCTCAGTATGTTCGTCCTTTCCAGGACCTCTGACACGCCGGTCTGCCCTGCCGGCCATGAGCCTGTTCCCATGGAGTAGAGTATCTTCTCGGTTAGCGTATCCGGGTTTATGTTTGTCCTGACGTTGAGCCTCCTTCCCCTTGCCGTAGTGCGCTCCACGTGGTACTTTATGTCCTTGATGAAAAACCTGAACGAGTTGTTGAACAGCTCCTCCATCAGGTCGCCTGCAAGCTTGACGCGCTTGTTGCCGTAGTGGTCCTTGTCGTCGGGCTTCGCATAGCCGTACGCCACCATGGATGAGCGCTCTGCCATCCTGAGAAGATACATGCCCTTCTCCCTCCTTGACTTCGGGGTCACGCCTATGTGCGGCAGTATGTATGTGTCGAGCTGCGTCTCCGCCCTCTTCTGCTGGTATGCCTTCGCCTGGCTTGGGGCAGAGAGCCTTCCGAGCTCCATTATCGCCTCTGCAGGGGACATGTCAGCAGCCTTGCTCACCGCAAGGTTGAGCAGCATGTCGTTCTTGACGTCATCGTTGTCGAACTTAAGCATGTCTTCCTTTGTCAGCCCGAGCGCCCTCACTATCATCGCAAGCTCCAGGCCCTTTGACACCGTCGGGAAGTTTACCGTGAATATGCCGTACTCGTTCCTCTCGACGCTGCACCTCGCCCTGAAGCTTGTCGTCGTCGAAAAAACCTTGCTCACGGTTGTGTTGCCTTCCTTCGTAGCCATGAGCTTGTTGGGCGCCAGGTCCTCGATTCCCACGAGCACCCTTTCCGTTCCTTTTATTATAAAATAGCCTCCCGGATCGTCAGGATCCTCGTCCTCGCTGAGAAGCTGTTCGCGCGTCATGTTGCGCGTGTAGCACAGCTCGCTCTTCACCATGACGGGAAGATCGCCCACATAAGCCTCTCCGGTGTTGTTCGATTTCTCTATTCCAGCTATGACAGGCACGTACGTTATGTACATCGGAGCAGCATAGGTGAGATTCCTTGATATCGCTTCGTGTGGGAGTATGCTCCTTGTCGAGCTGTCGGACTCTATCACCTTCGGCATCTCCAGCCTTATGCCCTTGAACTTGATTGCGAAATTGGCCACGTCGGGCTCTATCGTGTTCTGGCTCTCGACTATCTTGTTGAGCCCTATGTGTATAAAACGGTTGTAGCTGTCTATCTGCTGCTGCACCATAGAAACAGATTCGAGGTAGGATTCATATATTTCGTGCGAATGTGACATGCGTACCACTCTCTAATCCAGTACAAAACTTTAGCCCTTTACTACGTGCCTGTAGTATGTGTACTTGCCATTGCCGTCATCCCTCTCTATTGCCACAATGTCGTTGGGCTTGGCGCCCAGAGAAACCGCCTGCGGGTCTGTGGCAAGCATTTTTGGAAAACTGCTCCTGTGTACTTTGTATTTCTCCTCTACTTTCTTGGCTTCGGCTTCGCTGAGCAGTTTATGTGGCGGAATCAGGGTATAATTTGCTGGCAAAAGTACACCTAAAAAAACACTATTTTGGCTACTTCTACTGGATTGGCTATAATATAGGAAAGGAAAGTAATAAATAACTTTGTTGCAGCCCCCATTTTGCGCCATGTGCATAAGAAGCAAAACCACTTATATCCTTTGCCTGCAATCCTTTATGTGCGGCTGCCGCTTGGCCGCACGCCAATCGATGAACGCTAAAATAATAATAGTGATAGTAGCGCTTGTTGCAGCCCTTGCGCTGGCATCTCTTGCATCTACGCACGGCAACGCAGGAAGCCCTGCGAAGCCAGGCTTGGAAGGCATCAACGCATCTTACGTGGACAGCGCCGCAGGATGGAACTACACGGTATTATCATCATCCAACGTCTCAAATTTCGGGCCGCAGCTTATGGCAGAAGGCTACAGGGGCATGTACGAAACAGAGTTCATTGCTGGCTATTTCAATTATTCAGGAAGCGCGCCGGATACGATAACGCTGGTAGTGTACAGGATGGAAAATTCTTCCTCTGCTGCTTCAGCCGGAACGAATATCTTAAACGACGTGAACATAAACGGCAATTTGAGAACCTACAACTACACATTTTTTGAGGGGAATAAGCCAAAAACAGTAGAAATATACGGGATATACGCTGTTGAGGCAGAAAACATCACAAAAGGAGTGGCTTCAGATATACCCGTATACCAGGAGTCTGCGGTATTCGTTGAGGGGAACCTAGTTGGCTCTGTGACGTCCAATGGAGGGATGCATATTGATAGCAATGTTTCTGTAGTAATCGCAAAGAAGCTTGCAGGGGTGCTTGCAACTGCGGCATCTGCCCAGATCTGATCCGATCGCTATACAACCTTATGTGACAGATTCTAGCGTCTCGCCGTCTATGTTCAGCCTGTACTTGGACATTATCGCCTTCTTGAGGAATTCGGGGCGCTCCGATTTGAATTCCGATTTTATGATTGAGATTACCTTTTCCCTGCTGAAGCGTTCCAGGC
>JAJZWO010000029.1:0-5094 GCA_021846635.1 Microcaldota archaeon
AATATATAATGACTGTAAGTTGTCGGCGATACCGTTACGCTTATCGGGCTTGCGGCAGAGGTACCGCTTCCGCTCCCGAAAGATACCACATACGTGGACATTGAGTCTGAGAAAGCTGTGTAGAAGTAGTTCGTGCCGTTCTCGCCGTCATACGCAGTTGGCAGCTCATTCCATGTGCCATTCAGGTACGAATACTTGTACAGTCTTACGTTGCCGCTGCTTATGTTGTGCTCGAATGCCCAAGCCTTAGTGACTGTAAAATTGTACCTTACGTAGCTCACGTTTCCGTCGACAGATTCGTTGGTATTGTAGAACGACTGGTTTATCACGAAGTACTGGAATACTGGGTTATTGAAAGGTTTCACGCTGCCCGGGCTCGAAACTGAGCTAGTAGCGTTTATGCGTATGGGGGCGCTTATCGGCGCTTTCAAGTGTATGTAAAGCCCCTTTATTGTCTTTGTGTCCGTCCTTAGCGATATATTTGTGTAGTTCGCTGTGGATATTATCGCTCCGCTCCCTGTTACAGTCCCATTGATTGAGGAATTAGTCACATCCACAGAAGTCAGGTTGAGCGCTGCCACGCTTCCAGCATATTTATTCAGGATTGGTTTTGGCGGTGGGGTCTTGATCGAAGCAGTGCTGTTGGTGTTTATCACGCTAGTATTGAATACGCTGAATGACACTGATACGTTGTTGGAACCCAGTGAACCGGACAGCTTGTTAGGCACGTATATAATGCCATTATAAGACCTGGGGTCTACCAAGTAGGAGGTATTGCAGTAAATGCACTGCGTGTTAAAAACTATGGGTGAGGAAGCGTTCGCAAGTCTTGTTTGGCCTGCGAATGTCACCACCCACGTGGCGTTCTTTGGGAGCCCGCTCTCGGTAAATTTGATTGAAGCGTTGAAGTATACTATGTAATCGTTTCCTGCGGCAGCCTCGCCAGTCTCAGATCCAGGATATACTGCAACAGTGCCGTTGCCCGTCTTCCAGTAATATGGCTGCACTGAGAACCCGTATGTGCCAGGAGGGTTGCTGAACGTGGCTGTTATGGAGTTTGATTCTATAGATGCGCCATCGTAGCTGATGTTCCACACTGCATTCTGGGGCAGGCCTATCGCCGTGAAGTTGGTAATCAGGTTGCTCTGCGTTACAAGAGAGTTCTGCGTTGCTATGCTGTTCGACTGGGTACTGGTGGTACTGGAGTATGCTACTTGAATAAGCAGGATTAGGAATATAGCCAAAGCTACTGCTGTTGCTGACGCTGGCGTAAAGCCGCGAATGCTCTTTCGCATATCCAGTACCGCATATTTATCAAAAGTCAGCTTTTAATAGTTTTGCGAGAGAGCAAAATGGCGCCTGGCACGCATAAGATTGCAGCTGCGGCTAGAGCTTCCTGTATATCGCTCCGAACTTCTGCATGCTTTCGGCTATCTCCTCCGATTCCCTTTCATAATCAGACAGCGCCTTTCTTCCCTTCTCGGTTATGGCGTACTGCTTCCTGGACTTCTCCGGTCTCTTTCCGTGCTCAGCCTCCTTTATGTAGCCATCTGATTCGAGAGATTCAAGAGCGGGGTAGATCGCAGCAGGGCCCGGATGCCACATCCCGCCGCTCTTCTCGAATATCTGCTCCATCAGCTCGAATCCGTGCATCGGCCTTTCCGAAAGCAGCTTCAGCACATACGGCTTCAGGAGACCCTTAGGGACTATGTCTACCCTGAAGGGCCCGCACCTGCAGTATCCTCCTCTCATTTCAATCCTTCTCATCTCCTTCCTTGCTATCCTCCTTCTCGAGCTCGGCTATCCTCTTCTCTATCATCTTTATCTCTTCCTCGAGGTCCTCCTTATAGTACTTCAGCTTCTCGGCCATGTGCTTGTTTGAGGGTGCGATGTCCATGTCCATGAAGCGCATGCCTCCCATCCTGCCATCCATTCCGCGATGCATTCCCATGCGTCCGCCGCGCCCCATTTCGTCGCTTCCGCAGCATCTTCCCATTCCGCTTCCGCGCCCGCGCATTCCTCCACATCCGCAATTTCCCATTTCATCTCTCATCTATATCACTACTTATATAGTATGATATATAGATATTTAAATGTTCCGTTTCATTAGGCGCCTATCGGATACATTTTCCCGTCGTCGCATTTAGCGGCAGCCTAGACAAAAGGCTCTGCATGCGCAGCGTGCAAAGATGCCGAAGAAGCAATGCACAAATAAATATGTTGCATCAGATGAGCTATCCGTTGTGCTGCTATGGCTTTTGGGAACGGTTCGCTGTCAAGCAGGGCATTCTGGAAGAAAGGTACAGAGTACCTGATGAAACGTGATCCTGTTATGTATAGGATAATCTCCGGCACAAGCGTGAAGGAGCTGGAGCTAGAGTCCGACTACTACGGCGCAATTGTCGAATCGATAGTGTTCCAGCAGCTTGCGGGGAAGGCTGCCGAGGCTATACTCAGGAGGTTCAAGGGGCTTTACAAGGGGAAGCTTCCGACGCCGCGCCAGTTCCTCAAGGCTGAAGAAAGCTTCATACGCAATGCGGGGATAAGCCCGCAGAAATACTCCTACATAAAGGACCTCTGCTTTAAGCTTGAGAACGGGCTTGTAGAGCTCGAATCGCTGAAGGAGAAGCCTGACGATGAGGTGGTGGCTGAGCTAACCAAGGTTAAGGGAATCGGTCGCTGGACAGCCGAGATGTTCCTGATGTTCAGCCTGGGAAGGCCTGACGTCTTCGCGATGGACGACCTGGGCCTTCGCAACGCTGTAATCAAGGCTTATGGGCTTAGGAAGCCCCCTTCAAAGGAGAAGCTAGCCGCAATATCCGCGAAATGGAAGCCCTACAGGTCGATAGCCTCGCTATACCTATGGAGGTACAAGGACACTACCCTGATGAGCAATGTAAAAGAGAAGTGAGCCGCGGCGCAGTGTCGTTGCATCAGTAGTTTGCAATGCCGTACTGCATCTCAGCACCGCAGTTGAGGCAGACATATTTGTCCTCTTCATTCTTCTTTGTATACCCGCAGTCCTGGCAGTACACGGAATAGCAGTCATTGCATGTAAAGCACCAGGTGCCCTTCTTGATGTTTTTGCCGCACGAAGCGCAAGTAGCCATAGTTACACCTTTATAACAATATTATAACAGCATTAAAGATATTAATTTCTATCCTCCTGGCTGCGGAAGGCGTAGAGCGCGGGCTTGGGGGTGAAGTTCCTTGTAAAAAGCCCCATGCTCAGGTTGTACGGCTTGTCAATGTAGCCGTTTATGTTGAACCAGAAGATGCCTGCGACGTACGGCTTCGACGCAAACAGATCAAATGACTGGTTGAGGAATTCTTTTTGTTTCGAATAGGAATTGCCTAATCCTGTCGCTATTCCAGTGCCGTTGTTGGAAGGCATCCCAACCTCGGTTATCCAGATCGGCTTTCCTGTAAGATTTTCGTACATCGAGAGTGACTGGTTGAAAATGCTTCCTACGCTTCTGGAGCTGCCGTACGGCACCTGGCTCGGGAGGTACTCAAATCCAGTATATGCATGAAGGGATATTGCGCTGCAGTACTCTCCTGCGCCGTAGCCCCAAAGCTGCTCAGCCCAGTAATAGCCGTACATCCAAGGAGTTCCTCCTCCCTCGTATATGTTGTCGCCTCCAAGGCAGAGCACTGTATCTTTCGGGTCGTAAGCCTTTATCCTCGTATAAGCGCTCTTCAGCATTAGGTAGTAGTTGTGCACGCTGCCATTGTTAAATCCATCCTGGAATTCAGGGAACTGCGGCTCGTTCCATATCTCCCAGATGTGTATCATTGGATATGCGCGTATAACGTTTGATACTGTGCTGTTCCATTCACTTAGCGTCCAGTTGCAGTTTGATACACACTCTAGCGCGCCGTTTTTTGAAGAAAAGCTGACGTTCATCGTCCTGTAGTCTATTATGCCGAGCACGCTTATGTTGTTACTGGTGAGGTTCTCCACATAGCTGTGGAACGAGTTGTTCATCTCTATGTCGAGCCTGTCATACCCTATGCCCATGCTCCTCGCGAATGCCATCTGCGAGTAGTTCATGCTGCCTCCATCAGCGCCGAAGACTATGCCTGCATTCCTTGCGGTGTGGTGTGGCTGCGACGCTGCAAAAAGCAACGCTGCAGCTGCGACAGCAATAATAACCAGTGCGGCGTATATATAAGCACGTTGGAGTTTCACGGATTTAATTTCCAGCGCATATATTAAAATGGTGCATTTATGCGTCTTTGCGAGAGTTGCTCGGCAAGGCTCGGTCTGGAATCTGAGGCATCAGAGGGTAGCGGATGCGAAGCATGCATGGGGCTTTCGGACAAGTTCAGCTCATATCTGGACATGGCAGTAAAGGCAGTATCGGAATATGAATTCTCTACCTTCTGGCTTGGTGCATTCATACGCAAGAAGGTAATCGACGCTGATGCAAGGCTGTCAGAAAACAAGCAGGGAATCAAGAAAGCCCTTGAGATATACGTCGGTGAAGGGCTAGAGAAGCGGACAGGCAAGACTGCGACACCTGTAGATCCTGACATAATTGCGACAGTTGACACAATAAACGAAAGGATTGAGCTTCGCGTTTCCTCCGCATTCTTCAGCGGGCGATACGTCAAGAAGTCGCGCGCCATGCCACAGTCAAAGTGGCTCTGCAGGAAATGCTCCGGCCGCGGCTGCAAGGAGTGCGGCTTCACAGGCAGGATGTATCCCACCAGCGTCGAGGAGCGGATAGCAGCGCCGCTGATAAGGATGTGTGAAGGCACCGGAAGCAAGCTCCACGCCCTGGGCAGGGAGGATATAGATGTTCGCATGCTCGGCACGGGCAGGCCGTTCGTGATAGAGATACTCTCGCCAAAGAGGCGCACCGTAGACCTTGCCGAAGCTTCAAAGGAGATTGCTTCATCGGGCGATGTAGAAGCTCTCGGCCTCGCCGCATCCGGCAGGCAGGAGGCTCTGCGCGTAGACACCTCAAAGGCTATGAAGAGGTACGAAGCTGTTGTTTCATCGGAAGCGCAGGTCGAGAGGGAAAAGCTTGAAGCGATATCCGGGCTGGCGCCTATAGAGCTGGAGCAGCGCACGCCGAACAGGGTGGC
>JAJZWO010000029.1:5773-8283 GCA_021846635.1 Microcaldota archaeon
TGGTATGGGGCATCCATGTGCGTGCCCGTGTGGCTGCCTATGCGAAGCTCTGATACTGCAAATCCGTCTGCGTTGCGCCTGGTCTTTATGCTGACGCCTGGATTTCCAGGATATATTGTCATGCGTTCGCTTATCTCTGTTGAAATGTCTATGATCTCCATGCTTTGGGCTCAAATCAAACAACTAAATTGCTTGCCAGAAAATCCCTTTATGCGCCTACACTGCCAACAACCGCACCATCGGAACAGATATTTTTCCGATTGCTTTATAAAGATTAAAAGAGTAAGCGCATCGGTGTCTTTATGAGATTGAGCTGGATGATAGGCGGAGCCCAGGGACTCGGAGTGGATACGTCCGCCAACGTTTTCGGAGCTGCAGTAGCCCGCGCAGGGTATTATATTTTCGGGAGCAGGGAGTACTTCTCAAACATAAAAGGAAGGCACAGCTACTTCAACGTGCTGCTGAGCGACAGCCCGCAGCACAGCGTCAACAGCACTGTAAACATACTCGCGACATTCGACGCCGAGACGATATTTCAGCATTATGACGAGGTTACCGACTTCCTGATATACGACAAGGGAGTAGAAGCGATGACGATTGACAAGGTGCGCTCCCTTGAGCCGGAGATAGCGGTCAAGGCTGCAGCAATCCTTGAGAAGGCTGGTCTCGGCATATCTGTTGCTGATGTGGTCAAGTTTCTCGAGAAGAAGGGCGTAAAGTGCATAGGCATAGACTACGGACCACTGATGAAGGACATTATAAACCAGCTCAAGATGGATCCCTTCGTGGCGGAGAAGGCGAGGAACATGCTCTGCGCGGGCGCTTCCTTCGGCCTCCTCGGCCTCAACCAGCAATATCTTCTCGATGCGATAAAATCTACATTCAAGAACTCAAAGATTGCCGAGCTCGACACGCTGGCAGCGCAGGCAGGCTTCAAATCGGTCCAGAACAGCTACAGCCTCAAGGATCTCCCAATCAAAGGCCACAGGGTGCAGCTTGACGGCAACACAATATCTGCGATGGGCAAGCTTTACGGTGGCTTGTCGTTCCAGTCATACTATCCGATAACCCCTGCTTCTGACGAGAGCACCTACATAGAAGCGAACCAGGTGCTCAAGACTTCCGACGGAAAGACGCGCGGCGTAGTCGTGCTCCAGACGGAGGACGAGCTCGCAGCGATAAACGCTGCAAACGGAGCCGCGCTCACTGGCGCAAGGGCTGCAACTGCAACGTCCGGCCCTGGCTTCTCGCTGATGAACGAGGGAATCTCCTGGGCAGGAATGAACGAGGTGCCCGTTCTCGTGACGTACTACATGAGGGGCTCGCCTGCAACAGGCCTGCCGACCAGAAGCGGACAGTCGGACCTGCTGCTTGCTGTCAATGCAGGCCACGGCGAATTCACAAGGATTGTAATAGCTTCGGGAGACCACACCGAAATATTCGGCGATGCAGTAATGGCGCTTAACCTTGCCGAGCTCTGCCAGACTCCTGCAGTACACATAATAGAGAAGACGCTCGCAAACGCTTATGCTGTGATGGACGAGGAGACGATAACCTCGGGCAAGTTCAAGATAGAGCGCGGAAAGCTTGTTTCGCCTGAGAAGCCTGAGGAGTACAAGAGATTCGAGCTTACAGAAGACGGGATCTCGCCGAGAGCCCCGCTAGGCCACGCGCACATGTACTATACTGGAGATGAGCACAACGAGTACGGCCACATAACAGAGGAGTCGGGCAACAGGATCGCCATGTACGAGAAGAGGATAAAGAAGGAGCAGCTCGTCTTCAAGGAGCTTCAGGAGGGCCAGATGGCAAACTCGGTTGGCTCCTCCGATACTGTAATACTGACGTGGGGCTCCCCAAAGGGCGCCATACTCGACGCGATGGAGGAGCTCAAGGCAAAGGGCATAAGCGTGCAGATGGTGCAGGTGAGGCTCTTCAGCCCGTATCCGTCTGAACTGATGGCAAAGCTCCTTTCAGGAAAGAAGAGGATCATAGCGATGGAGAACAACTACACTGCGCAGGGGGCGCGCCTGCTCACCGAGAATACAGGCATAAAGCCTACGCACTACGTGCTGAAGTGGAACGGCCGCCCGATGACAAAGGACGAGGTCGTGAGCTCAATCAGCGACGTGGTAAAGAATGATACTAAGAAGGTGGTTTTGAATGGAGGTAAATGAGCAGCTTGAATTCAACGACTGGTGCCCCGGGTGCGGGGACTTCGGCATACTCAGGTCTGTGGAGAGCGCACTCTCGGAGCTGAAGCTCGACTACACTGACGCGGTTCTCGTGTCAGGGATAGGCTGCTCCGGGAAGCTTCCACACTTCGTTTCAGGTCCGATAGCCGGGGTGCACACGCTTCACGGAAGAGCTCTGGCGTTTGCCGTAGGGATAAAGCTCTCAAACCCGAAGCTCAACGTTGTAGTGGATGCAGGAGACGGTGACACGTTCGGCATAGGGGTGGGGCACTTCGTCAGCGCAGGCAGGAGGAACGTCAACATGACAATAATAGT
>JAJZWO010000030.1 GCA_021846635.1 Microcaldota archaeon
AGCAGGAATTTTCACAATAGCACTAAAAATTTCAGCATAAACAATAGACAGCTGAAAACAACAGATTTAGCAATACTGTTTGAAATGTAAACATATTTAAACCTTATCTCGTAGCAGCATCGGCGAATGAAGCCTCAGCAAACGTTGCCAAAATCCTCCAAGAAACGCCCGCGAAGCAGCACATACATGCAATCGCTGGCCAAAATCCACTAAATAAGCGCCAAACTGAAGTTACACCTCTGAAAAGCGAAGTAAAAGCGAAACATTTCTTTTGGTTTAAATATTTTGCCGAACAATATATTCGCGTGTCTCAATGACAAAAATGCTTGAAACTAAGAAAATGATACTATCTTCGCTTGAGGAGCGCAACAAGACCATGAGCGAGCTCAGCTCTGAGCTTGGCCTTGCAAACTCCACTGTCAGCAAGCACCTGAAGGAGCTTGAGATGATGGGTGCCATAAGGGACACAGGAGAAGGGAGAAAATGGAAGTACTATCAGAAAAATAAGGATTTCAGCTTCGCCGAAATCGGAATAAGGCACGGCTATATGTCAAAGCTTGCCATCACTGTAACAGCAGCAGTAGCGCTAATCGTAATTGCTGCGCTGATACTATACTCATCTGCATCCTCAGTCACGCTGAGCAACATAGCGTTCCAGGCAGGAAGCACGGTGCCGAGCGGGATAACCGTGATGGCGATAGAGGATGCGCCTCAATTCTACAATATAACTGCGCTTAACATAACGGTAACGCAGGCAATACTGCATTCTACATCCGGAAAGAACTACATAGTCAATGTAAGCAAGCGGATAGACCTGGTAAAACTCAGTAACACATCGGAAATATTTGGCGCAGTAAAACTTCCGTATGGCAATTATACGGGCATATCGCTAATAGTGTCAAATGCGACAGCGCTAGTGTCTGGCAACCTCACTGGAGTTTTCGTACCCAGCTCAAATATAGAGATACCTGGAAAGTTCACGGTTTCGCAGAATATGACAAACTGGATTCTCATGGATTTCAATCTGGAGCAGTCACTTCATTTTACCGGCAACGGCCAGATAATAATGCTGCCAGTAATATACTATTCCGGCGGCAGGAACGCCAATATAACAGTTGGTGACAACTCATCCCCAATATTCAGGAACATGGGCCATGTTGAATGGAACAGGTCAATGTTCGGGATGGATCAGGACGGCAAGATAGAGAACAATTTCAGCGTGCCACTGAACCAGAGCATGGGCATAGAGTCAGGCAGAATAGTGCTCGGTCCAAGGTTTGGGGCATCGTTCTTCGTGGTGAGGCGGGGCCTTATAGGTGCGTTTGTCTACAATTCCCCGCTTCCGTTCGAAAACGGGACATTCAATGTCTCAATGGTACGGTTTAACCATACGTTCCCGTTCAACATAAGCGACCTAAATTGCTCAGGAAAAGGACTGAAGGGTGCAATGCTGTGCACATACAGGCAAGCATACAACTCAACAAGACACGAACTTCCTGCCGCAGTAGTGAATGTTTCACCATCGGGCGCGGCACTTTACGTAAGAATGTTCATGCTGCCCATCGGGTCATACAACACAAGCGTTTATCTTACCGCGAGTAATGGCGCATCGTTCGGCAAGAGCGGAATAATCACCGTCATTCCTGACACCGTTGCAATGTACAACAAATCCTATACGATAGAGTTCAACGGGCTTGCTGTGGGTGCCAATTACTCACTCTCAATATCGTCCAACCATACATCTATGTGCGTTCCCGGGCAGAAAACTGCATGCATCAGGACCAGCTCCCAATCCAGCTACTCGATAAATTTCAGCGTCATATCTGGCGTGTCCTATATAAACATACGCGTGCCAGGCGCACTGATATCCTCTGAAGGAGTAAAGATATCCTATACAAACGCCTCTTCGCATGTCGGCATTGGCGGAAATTTCACTTTTCCATCAAGGCGCATACTTATAAATTCTACAGCTGAGGCTTCAGAAGCAAAGGCAGTCGCGCCTTCGCTTCCTCTCGCAGCATACAACTGCTCCGGCACGTCCGGCTGCAGGACTGCCCCGGTTACGATATGCCAGAACGGGCTTCCAAACCAGCAGATATGTGTCAACCAAAGCTATTACGGCGCTTACATATCGGACTACAGGAACTTCACAGCGCAAAGCACAGGAAGCGTCTGCCCGATGTTCATAATACGCTCTAGCTACTTGTGTGGCTGCTCGGGATCCAGCTGCGGGATGCTTTATTCCTCAAACTGAAAGCCGAAGCTTTACTTGGGTTAAAAAAACAATAAACAGAAAGAGAAAAAAATTGAACGCCGTTTCACTCCTGCTTAACTGCGACAGGCTCAAGCCTCAAGCTCTTCACGTTCTTCATTCCGTTAGTGCTCATAAGCGCCCTCATCGCAGCTACGAGGGTGTTGTACCTCGACCTTGTCCTTCCTCTCGAGAAGCTCCACACGTCCCTTACCCCTGCGAGAGTGACCAGCTTCCTGACAGGGTCGCTTGCCACGACTCCAAGACCTCTTGGAGCAGGCTTAAGGAACACCTCGACGCTGCTGCACTTTCCGCTGACGTTGAGCGGGAGGCTGTGATTCGTCCCGCACTTGCACTGCCAAGACCCGCACCCCATTATTATCGGCACGATGTTCCTCTTGGCGTTGCTTATCGACTGGTCTATCGCAGCCTTTATCTCGACGTCCTTTCCGACTCCTATTCCGGCGTGGCCGTTGCTGTCTCCGACGACGGCAATTACGCGGAACTTAGCCTTCCTGTTGTTCTTGGTCATCCTCTGCACATTCATTATCTCAATGACCTCGCTCTTCAGGTTTGGCAGAAGGGACTCTACTATTCCGTTCTCCGATATCTTCTTCCCTTCATGGAATATCTGCTCTATCGAAGTTATCTCCCCTGCCTTGACCCTCTTGCCCACATCGGTTTTGGGCTGCCAGGCCTCCATGTTAAACGTATCCCTTGGTTCGTAATTCTGCCTTCTTTTCATCAATCAATCACTCTGATAATTTTTTCTTAGTTTCCTCGAAAAGCTTCTCCATCTTCGCGGCGTCCATGCCTCCCTTCTTATATGCGCTGAACTGCGTTCCCTCCTTGGCCTTCGAAAGATAATCAGTTATGTGCTTGCCTGAAAGCCTCTCCCTGTCGAAGTCTATGTTGTTCAGAAGCTTGAGCCCGTTGTCTGCTGCTCCGAGCGCCGCAGCGAAAAGCACCGATGCCTTTGCAGGGTTGTGCACTCCTATGTCAAGCACGTAATCGTCAGCCTTGCCCTTCAGCTTCTTTGCCAGGGCCATTCCTGTGAGATACGCTGTCGGGGTGTTCCTCCTCGGCATCCAGCCAAGCTTCCTGAGCTCCTCCGACCTCGCAGTGCTTATCGTCATGTCGCCGTCTACGCTGTACTTCACCGCCTGGGCTATTATTCCCCTGTTGCTCCTCCTTATGACAAGCCTGTTCTTGCCTCCCTTGAGCAGCCTGACTCTCCTTGCGTAGTCTGTGACGGCTTTCTTCCTCCTCTTCCTAATGAACGTGTACATAATACCATCATATGTGCTTTAGCTTCTTGGCCTTCTCCGCATCTATCTTCACTCCAGTGCTTATTATGTGGTTTATCAGCGTCGCCTTGGTCTGGAACGTGCCTCCCTTAACAAGCGCGTAGAAGCGCTTGTACATCACGTTGTCTATGTCGTTGTTCGACTTCAGGCTCTCAAGTATCCTCCTCTGAGACCTCATCCTCCTCATGTGTCCTATGCTCGACCTCGTCTTGGCTGTGCCCTTCTTCCTTCCCGCGCCCCTAGACCTTCCGAGCTTGCGCCTCGCCTTCCTTATCCTGCCGCTTGCAGATATGTTGCGCTTCTCCTTGAGCGCGAAGATCGAGCCGTTGCCCACGAGCTTTCTTACGTCGTCGTGCGTTATCGCCTTTGACGCCTCCTCTATCGCGGAATCCTTTATCCTTATGCTGCTTACTCCGCGGCCCATCATCTGCGCCGCGAGCCTCTTAGCAAGTCTTAACGTCATTTCTTAGCACCTTTTTCCTCCTTTGCATTTTTCTCCTTCGGCGGCGGGTTCGTAACCTTTATGCCGTTCTGCACAGCAAACTCCGCTATCTCCGCCTTCTTCCTTTTCGATACAGAGGCAGCCACTGTTATGGAGAAGCCGTTTATGTCCGGGTCCTCTATTATGTCCACAAGCTCGCTCTTGCTGTGCACCAGCATCTGCTTAGTGCCGTCGCGCCTCATGTGCCTTATCTCTTCTGGGTTCCTGTAGCCTATCGTCGGCTCCGCGCCCATAAAAGACCTCTTTATCCTCTTCTTGCTGTCTATTCCGCGGGGCTTCCTCCATCTTGAGCTCACCCTCTTCCTGCTCTTTGCGCCGAAATTAGGCACGCTGAAAGTCGGGTGGGTTTTCTTCTTGAATGCCATGTTCATACCTCTACTGCGTAGTACACCCCGTCCTGGAATATCCTCTCATCCTTCCTCCTTATCTTGGATGCTTTCCTGAGGTTGGCTGCTGTCTGCGAGACGTCGTCCTTTGACGTGCCGCTTATTGTGACATCGTTGCCCTTTATTTCCACCTTGGTCTTTCCAACTATTCCTGAATACCTGGGGTGCCTTTCTCCTACCATGTTCTTTATTATTACCTTGTCGCCGCTTGCTTCAAGCGTGAGCGGGAAGTGCGAGAATACAACGCTCATCTTTATCTTGAAGCCCTCCTGAACTCCTTCCATGTCGTTCCTCAGCTCGCTCGCGAACGCCTTCGCTATCTTCAGCGCTGCCTTGGCAAGCTTCTTCGATTCGGTAGCCTGTATCTCTATGACGCCGC
Organism: Microcaldota archaeon; assembly: GCA_021846635.1. GTDB lineage: Archaea > Micrarchaeota > Micrarchaeia > Micrarchaeales > Micrarchaeaceae > JAJZYW01. Next base: position 4,826 of record JAJZWO010000030.1, read on the forward strand.
CGTTAACCTTGACGTCAATGTACGCCATGTTGAACCTGCGCGAGTTGCTGCCAAGCTTTCCGGATGTCAGTACCACGTCTCCGCTGGTGGATACCTTGACCCCCTCCGGTATTTTTATGGACTCCATCAAAATCAACTTCAGTAAACGTAAGCTATAAGTTTCCCTCCAAGGTTCTTGTCCTTGATCTCGCTGCTTGACATGATTCCCTGCGAGGTCGATATTATGAGTATGCCGAAATCCCTGCTCGGTATGTACCTTGACTCCTTCTCAACTATCTCGTTCGCATTTACGCTCAGCCTCGGCTTTATCACTCCGATGCTGTTTATCCTGTTTGTGAGCTTGACCTTCAGCATCTTTGCGTGCCTCTCGCTGAACTCCTCATACCCGTCTATGTAAGAAGCCCTCTTCATCGCATCGAGAACCGACCTGACCAGCTTGGTCGAGTAGACGTTGCAGTGCTCCCTGCCTATCCTCTCGTTTGTCTTTATAGTGTTTATCGCATCGGCAAGTCTGTCTACCATGAACATCAACCATACTTTTTGAATCCCATCTCCGTCGCAACCTCCCTGAAGCATCTCCTGCAGATGTACAGCTTGTGCGCCCTAATGAGCCCCCTTGAGGTGCCGCATATCCTGCATTTCCTGAGGCCCTTGCCCTTCGCTTTCAGCTCGTTGCTTACCTTCATTTTCTCACATTAAACGAAATTTACCTTGAACTCCCTGGCCAGATATTCCTTTATCTCGTCAGCAGAGACGTCCTTGTGCTTCTTCGGTATCTCGCTGTTCTTCCACTTGCGCGTGCACACCCTGTACCCTTTTCTCTTGAACGCTATGTTGACGTTCATGCCGAGCATTCCTATTCCCGGGTCGTACTTTATCCCGTCAATGTCTATGTACTCCCTTATCCCGAAGCTCAGCGTGTTGCTTCTTATCGAGCTGTCCTTTATGTTGTTGTCTACTGCTCCTATCAGCTTCTTCGCAAGCTGCGCAGCGCTGCTTCCGCGTATAGTAACAAAAGCCGCTATCTTGCTGCCCCTTGTTATCTTGAATGATGGATTTCTCTTCTTTGAAAGCCCGTCTGCCGCTTTCCTCCCTGTCACGAGCTTTATTAGCTTCTTCGCGTTCTCCTGGACCTTCTCATCGCTGCCAGTGCCTATGTTTATCATCAGCTTGTCGATGTATACTCCCCTCATTACATTTGGGCTCTCCATTGTATCAGCCTACCACCATGACGTTTTTCGCCAGGGTTTCGAATTCAGCCCCTCCGCTTTCCACTGTCACAGACTTTATTGACTTGTCCTTCATATTTATCGACTTTATAGTGCCGCTTACGCCAACGTGAACTCCGTCCATCACGAAGCACTTGCTTCCCTCCTTGAAACTGTAAACCTTCGGCTTTCCATTGCCTACGTGCAGCGAGTCCTTTACCTTCACTCCCTCCGGAGCTTCAATAGTCGTGCCGTCGTTTAGCGTCACCATAAGTTTCCCTCCCGCCCCGACATACTTGTTTACGACCTTGCAGAACCTTGCCGAAGCGTCATCCTTGCCTACCTCCTTGTAGGATATGTGTCCCTTCGTGTCGACGCCTATCCTGTAATACTTGCCGATCTCCTCAGCCCATACCGTATCGTTTATCCCTACCGGGTACTTGTCGTCTGAAACCTTCCTTCCGTTTACCTTAAGGCTTCCAGAGTTTATCATTCTTCCAACCTCCGCGTTGGTGCCTGCAAGCCCTGCCATCTTGACGAAGCTCCTGAGGCTTATGCTGCTCTCCAGCGTGTGCCTCCCTGGCGAAGGCTTCGCTATATACTTGGTTTCCTTCCTCTTCACCATGTAGAACATCGGTGCATTGAGGCTCTTAATGTGGTTCTTTCCACCTTTTCTCGCCATTATTTCACCATCGCCTCAACGGCTTTCTCCTCGACCTTTGCCTCCTCCGCAGGCTCCGGCGCGCTCATCGCCTCAGGCTTCTTCTCTTCCTTCTTCTCCACTACCTTGGGCTGCGCCTTGAGCGACAGCTTTCCTGCCCTGTACTTGTCTGTCAGGTTAAGGTCTGTTATCTTGAGATTGCTTATGTACACCGGGACGTTGAGCTCCTTTCCCTTCGCGCTCTTCCTTGTTATAGTGTCTATGTAGGCGAACCCCCTCTTCATGTTCACCCTTATGACCTTGCCGCTCTTGCCCTTCTTTGCGCCAGACACGACAGCGACAGAGTCGCCCTTGGAGAGCTGCACAGTCCTCCTTTTTATGCCAAGCTTCTTCGCCAGCTGCTTGTCCAGCCCCACTCTCACGAAATGCTGCGCTGCGTGCGCTGGAGCAGTGAGCCTGAACCTCCTCTGTTTCCTCGCCTGGCTGCTTTTTATCATGTCAAACTACCCTTGATGCTATGCTTGCGAGCTTTATGTACCTCTCGACTACCTCCCTGGCCATGGCGCCCTTGACCTCTGTCCCTATAGGTAGGTTTGCGTCGTTAACAAGTATCGCTGCATTATCCTCGAACCTGAGGCGCATTCCGTCAGGCCTCCTTATCGGCTGCCTCTGCCTTATTATCACAACGCGCACCCTCTTCTTTATGTACTGCGGGTTGCCGCTCTTCACGCTAGCCATTACCAGGTCTCCTATCCCTACGGACGGCATCCTGTTCTTCGTGCCGCTCTTGCCTATCCTGCTCATCACCTTGAGCAGCCTCGCTCCGCTGTTGTCGGCGCAGACTATTATTGCCCCCGGCACGAGCGTCCTGGATATCTTGCTGGATACTCCCTTCATATGAAAACCATCTAAAATTTCTCAACGACAGCGAAAGACTTAGTCTTGCTCAGCCTCCTTGTACCTGCGATCTTAACCCTGTCGCCCTCCTTTGCGGCTATGCATGGCGGGTTATGCGCCGGTATCCTGGAGTTGCTCCTCAAAGACCTCTCGTATTTCTTCAGGTAGGTTGCGTATTCCCTCTCGACAATCACCGTCTTGTCGGCCTTGTCGCTGACAACGACGCCGTAGAAACTGTTCGAGTGCGTCTTCACGCCGCCATGTATCGGACATTTTTTATCTTCGCATTCCAAAGAAATCTCCTCTAAAGCTTTCTTTTTCTGTAGAATTTCAGGCCTTTCTGTATACGTTCGTGCGGCCTAAAGCAGATTTCGCTGCCTTCAACTGTAAAGGTATTTTTATCAGCAATAAATTTAAATGTTGATATCCTTTTGAAGATTCTCCTTTTTCCGGAACCTGTCTGCAAAACTATCGTTTCCTTGGTTTCGTCGACGACTTTGCCC
>JAJZWO010000031.1 GCA_021846635.1 Microcaldota archaeon
CTTCGCTATACGGTAAGGCATTCCCCAGCTATGTGGCCTTTACTAAGGACGGCCAGCGCCTGGTCGGGGAACCTGCAAGGAGGCAGGCCGTTGCGAATCCTGAAGGCACTGTAACTGCGTTCAAGAGGAAGATGGGTAGCGATTACGTATACAAAATATATGGAAAAGACTACAAGCCGCAGGAGCTTTCGGCTTTGCTGCTGCAGAAAATAAAGAAGGACGCCGAAGCGTTCTTGGGCGAAGAGGTAAAGAAGGCCGTTATAACTGTGCCTGCATACTTCAACGACAACCAGAGGCAGGCGACCAAAGATGCTGGTGCCATAGCAGGGCTAGAGGTGGTGAGGCTTGTCAATGAGCCGACCGCGGCGTGCTTGGCATACGGGCTCGACAAGGCCGACAAGGAGATGAAGATTTTGGTATACGACCTCGGCGGCGGAACTCTTGACGTTACTATAATGGAATTCGGAAACGGCGTTTTTGAAGTCAAGTCGACAAGCGGAGACACCCAGCTAGGCGGAACAGACATGGACAATGCAATTGTCGAATTCCTAAAATCCGAGGTTAAAAACCAGTCCGGAGTGGACATAAGCAACGACATGCAGGCAATGCAGAGGCTCAGGGAAGCAGGGGAAAAGGCTAAGATTGAACTGTCTACGGTACTCACTACCGAAGTCAACCTTCCATTCCTTACGCAGAAGAATGGCCAGCCAGTGAACTTTACATACCAGTTCACCAGGGCCAAGCTCGAAAGCCTTGTAGTGCCGATAATAGAGAGGTCGACAAAACCTGTAATGCAGGCATTGAAAGACGCAAAGCTTGAGCCAAACGCCTTGGACAAGGTTATACTTGTCGGCGGCCCTACAAGAATGCCGATAGTGCAAAGATATGTGGAGCAGCTCCTAGGAAAGAAAATAGAAAGGGGAGTAGATCCAATGGAAGCAGTGGCGCTTGGTGCTGCAATACAAGCTGGAGTCCTTACCGGAGAAGTAAAAGACATACTTCTGCTCGATGTAACGCCACTAACGCTAAGCATAGAGACATTGGGCGGGGTTGCGACTCCAATAATAGACAGGAACACCACAATACCTGTCAAGAAATCTCAGATATTCAGCACAGCTGCAGACTTCCAGACTAGCGTTGACATACACGTTGTGCAGGGAGAGCGTGCGCTTGCCAAGGACAACATAGACTTGGGCAAATTTACGCTGACTGGCATACCTCCTTCAAGGCGTGGGGTGCCGCAGATAGAGGTCACGTTCGACATAGACGCGAACGGAATACTGCACGTAACTGCCACGGACAAGGCCACCGGAAAGGCCCAGAGCATGGACATCGTAGCACCGCACAAGATGAACAAGGAAGACATAGAAAAGAAAATGAACGAAGCAAAGCAGTACGAGGAGCAGGACAAGAAGCTCAGGGAGCAGATAGAGATAAAGAACAGCGCAGAATCTCTTGTGTTCACGGCCGAGCATACATTGGAGGAGTTCAAGGACAAGGTAAAAGATGAACAGAAAGACAAGGTAAACAAGGCCAAGGCCGCGCTGGAAGATGTCCTGAAAACCGACAACTACGACGAAATAAAGGCAAAGACAGAAGACCTGAAGAAGGCACTTGAAGAGATAGGCTCTTCGCTATACGGTGCAGCCTCGCAGGGCCAGCAAGAGGGAGGCCCTTCTGATGGAAATTCAGGACCAGATAACCAGCAGGGCAATGACGGAACCAACGATGGGGCCGGGCCCACTGATGCGGATTTCAAGGTGAAATGAACGGCAGAGAGCAAAACATGGGCTTTATGCCCATGCAAAAATGTTTATAAATAACCTGCGCAAAATAAGAGAAACCTATCGGGTAGTGAGAAATGGCAAAGGATTTTTACGACGTTCTTGGAGTAAAGAAGGGGGCCTCTCTAGATGAGATAAAGCAGGCTTACAGGAAGCTAGCACTGCAGTACCATCCCGACAGGAACAAGAGCAAGGAAGCGGAAGAAAAATTCAAGGAGATAAACGAAGCTTACGCTGTGCTTAGCAATCCTGAAAAGCGCAAGCAGTATGATGCGTATGGCCCTGACCAGTTCAACCAGCGTTTTTCAGAGGAGGACATATTCCGCGGGTTCGATTTCCAGAGCATATTCAGGAATATGGGTTTCGACGTGGGTGACCAGGGCTTTTCGGGCTTTGGCAGCATAGATGACATATTCGACAACCTGTTCAACCGGGGCTCACAATACGGGCAGGGCACTAGAGGCAACGACATACTCGCAAGAGTAAGGCTCTCAATGCTTGAAGCAGTCAATGGGGCGACAAAGACATTGACAATAAAGCACATAGTGCAGTGCGACAGATGCAATGGCACTGGGGCAGAACCAGGCTCAAAAGTTATTGCATGCCCTACCTGCAACGGCAGGGGCCAGGTGGCAAATGCCAGAAGGACGCCATTCGGCGTCATGCAGACCATAACCACATGCCCTACCTGCGGAGGTTCGGGAAAGGTCCCGGAGAAAAAATGCAGGAAGTGCAGCGGAACCGGAAGGATACAGAAAGACGACAGCGTCGAAGTCGAAATTCCGAAGGGAGTAGACACAGGCACCAGGCTCAGGCTTAGGGGCCTAGGGGACTACGGCACGTCCAGGAGGGGGGACCTCTACATAGACGTTGAAGTAGAGCCAGATCCGAGGTTCAAGCGCAAGGGCGACGACCTGGTAACTACGATACACGTGCCATTCTACACTGCGATATTGGGCGGCTCGATAAATGCGCCCACCATAGACGGTTCAGAAAACATAAAGATAAGCCCAGGCACCCAGAGCGGCGACACTGTAGTAATAAAGGGCAAAGGCGTGCCACGATTCAACAGAGTAGGAGTAGGAGACGAAATAATACGCATACAAGTCGATTTGCCCAAAAAGATGAGCCCTGAGCAGGAGGAGCTAATAAGAAAATACGCAGAAACGGAAGGCGACTCCTCAAACAAGAAGAAACGCTTCTGGAAATAAAACCACAAATGCCGTACAGCAAGCAAATCCCAAAACATGCCGCTAAGTGGCAACATGCTATTTATAAATATTTGAACAGGCCTATGGTAATTCCGTAACATAAGTGGTATTTATGGTAGAAGCAACGAAGCCAAACGGGAATCAAAATATCCAGAAAGCACCTGTCGAGGTACAGGATAGCTCAAAAAGCAACACGTTAAACCTAAGCATAAAGGTGCAGAAAGAAAGCACAAAAGACATGAAGGCATCGATAAGTGCAGCAAGGGGAACCATACACGCTATTGTATACAACAACAGCAAAGAGAACAGGCAGACTTTTTCTGATCTGCTTAAGGCAGTATCCGAAACTGACAGCCTAAAGCTCATAAAATCAGCAAAGAGAACAATAAAGCACGAGTTCAAAGGCATATACAAGCAGTTCTCAAAGGAAAGCCCTGGAGAGCGTGTAGAACACATGAAAAAGCTTTATGGCTACACATTCAGCATGCTAGAATCGTTAAGGTCAAACAAGGCTTTTAAGGTGCTTAACGATATGGATACAAGGTTGGCAAAATCAAAATTCAGGGCTTACAAGAAGATGAACTACCACACGAATGAGGCGGAAGCAGAATTGGAAAGTTCGCTAAAAAACCTCATGAGAATGGAAAAGCGCCTTGACAGGAAGGTCCGCAGGCGCACAAATAAGCTCGCTGCTGCCAAAGCGGATCTCTCAAACGCCGGGAAAGAGATAAAGGACCTGAATTCGCAAAAGAAAAAGCTGGAGAGATATTCGCAGCCGGATTCATATCTGAGAAAGTGAATCGGATACCTGCTATTCTTCGGAATAATCCGTGTATACATTTTTCCTTTTCAGGTATTCCATTATGCCGTAAAAGCTGCCTTCGCCAGCTTGCCCTGTCATCCTGAAACCAGTATGATAGCCTTGCGAAGCCTCCGGGCCAGGCATGTTTATATAAAGCTCTCCAAAGCGCACGCGTTCCGAAGCCTCCTGTGCCAGTGCCAAGTCCTTTGTAAACAGGTATGAAGCCAGGCCGTACTTGGAATCATTGGCGTATTTGAAAAGCTCCTCCTCGCTTGACACTCTCATTGCTCCTATCACCGGACCAAATACCTCTTCCTGGAAAAGTTTTGATTTCTGGTCTAGCCCTTCTATCACTGTTGGCTTGAAGTAATAGCCGTTAGCACCTGGCCCGGGCAGCTTTGGCCTGGAACCACCACACGCCACGGCTCCTCCATCAACAACTGACTCATCGACAATTTTTTTCATGCTTTCAAGAGCCGAAGAATTTATTAGGGGCCCCATGTTCGAGCCCGAGGGCAATCCCACCTTAAGCGCTTTGCTAACAGACACGAACCTCTTTATGAAGCTCTCGTATATGTCTTCGTGCACGTAAAGCCTTTCAGCGGCTATGCAAGATTGGCCAGTGTTCCAGTACTTTGCCCACATAAGAGTTTTCAGAGCCTTTTCTATGTCGGCATCGTTCCAAACCATAAATGGGGCTTTTCCTCCGAGCTCAAGTATTAGCTTTGCCATGTTTGATGATGCCTTTTCCATTATCCTTTGCCCGGTCGCAGTAGAACCAGTCATTGTAATGAGTGCGACGTCATCATGCGAAACTATATAATCCCCTATCTCCGAGCCTTTTCCGGCAACTAGGCTGAGGACCCCTTTTGGCAATCCGGCTTCCTCAAATTTCTTTACTATAAACTCTGCGCTTCCCGGCGTGTCGCTGCTGGGCTTAAGCACTACAGTATTTCCGGTAAGGAGCGCAGGAGCAAGCTTTCTGGCTACCATAGCGGCTGGAAAGTTCCAAGGCGTTATCGCAACCACGACGCCATAAGGCTGAAGGTACTGGAATATTTTCCTTGTTCTGGTAGTGCCCTCCACTATGCTCCCATTAAGCTTCCTTGCGAATTCTGCGTAATACTGCATCTGGTCAATTACTCCATCAACTTCCTCTTTAGCTTCTTTCGGGAGCTTGCCATTTTCATTGTATATTATGCGTTCGAGTTCCTTCCTGCTTTTGACTATTAGCTCCAAAGTCTTGTATAAGTATTTCGACCTTTCGACTTCGGTCATCGCGCTCCATTTGGGAAATGCTTCGTATGCACCTCTTATTGCCTTGTCCACATCTTCCTTAGAAGCGCCTTTGAAGGAATAGATCCTTTTCCCATTTATCGGGGACAGCTTTTCTATGGTGCTAGTGCTTGTCCCGTCTACCCATTTTCCACCTATGTACATCTTCATTGATAACACCCAAACGCAAAGAGCAGCCACTCAGTCCATGAGCTTGGCCGCCGATTTGTAAAGATTCTCTCCATATTTGGCGCTTATGTTTTCAAGAGGCGGCACTGCATTAGTCTCGCGAGAATGCATTATCCTTCTGTAAAACATGTAATTGTAGTCTGACGGAAACTGGGCGTGCGTAAACAGATGCATTAGCTCGGTTAGCCTCTCCTGCAGCTTCTTTGCCATTGCCAACCTTCCGGAAACATAAGCGTTGTAGACGTCGAAAGCCAATTTTGTGAAGTTGGTGGTTCCGCAAACCCCTCCATTGGCCCCTATCATAAGCGACGGCAGCAGCAAATCATCCTGGCCTTGGAAGACTGCAAATCCGTCGCCCATGCCTTCTATGAATCCCGATATGCTCCTGAAATCTCCGCTGCTGTCTTTTACCCCTACTATATTTTTGTGCTTATCTGCAAGCTCCTTCGCCATGCCTGGGGTTATCCAATTGCCAGTGAATTGCGGTATGTTGTAAAGTATAACGTCTGCGTCAATCTTGCCTGCTACCTCGTCAAAATACCTAAAAAGCGATTTCTCATCCATCTTTATGTAATATGGAGTCACTATTACCAATGCGTCTGCTCCAAATTTCAGCGCAGCGCTGGCAACCTTCAGGGTCTCTTCTACAGAGTTTCTTCCAACGCCTGCTAGCATAAAAAGCCTTGAACCCAAGAGCTCGGAGAATTCCTTGATTAAAGATGTGTGCTGCTCCAAAGACAAAAGCGCTGCACACCCGTTTGAACCGGCAGGAAATATTCCGCTTGCGCCGTTTTTACCCAAAAAATCGATAAGTTTTGCAATAGCTCTAGAATCAAATTTTCCCCCTTTGAACGGGGTTATTGCAGGGGTTATTATCCCAAGCTCTTTTTTCTTTAGCCATTTTTCATAATCCATTTACTCGGCTATACAACGGCTTTTCTAATTATTAATAGTTTTGCAGTTGCAACTGGTAGTGGTGGAAAAATGAGTGTAATAAAAGATATCGAAATAATGGAATTGGGAGAAGCCGATTCTTCAAAATCAAGCCCGTGGAGCTCCACCATACTAATACTGAAGCTTACAACCAGCGACGGGGTAGTTGGCTACGGCGAGGCCCCAACCACACTAATGACATTGCCAGTATATGAAGAAATGAAGGAGGTGTCGAGGGTATTCAAGGGAAAGGAGGCGACTGAAATACAGAAAAACTATCTCGATTTTTACAAGCATTCTTTCTACCTTCCGGTATCAATGGAATCCACTGCAGCGCTTAGCGCTTTTGAAATGGCATCGTGGGACATAACCGGAAAAATATACGGCATGCCTGTCTACGATGCTTTCGGCGGCCCGATACGCGACAGCGTAAGGGCTTATGCCAACGGGTGGTATGACAGGTGCATAACGCCGGACGATTTCGTAAAGAAGGCAAGGATAGTAGTCAAAATGGGTTTTAGCGGGGTAAAATTTGATCCCTTTGGCGACGCATACGATAACATAAGCGCAGCACAGCTTGAAAATGCCAAGGAGGTGGTTCGTGCCATGAGGGAATCTTTCAAGAATCTAGACCTGATGATAGAATGCCACGGGCGCTTTAATGCAAATTCGGCAATAAGGGCTGGCCTTGCGCTCGAGGAATATTCGCCTCTTTTCATCGAGGAGCCGGTCCATCCGGACCAGTTCGAAGGTTTGATAAGGTTTCGCGAGAGAGTAGGCGTTCCAGTGGCATTGGGAGAGCGCGTCCTAGACAGGAACCTGTTTTTGAACTATATGGTAAACAATGCGGTTGACGTCATACAGCCAGATATAACAAACTTCGGCGGCCTTATGCAGGGAAAGAGCGTAGCAGACATGGCATATTCTTTCGGGATAGAAGTGGCTTATCATAACGCATTTGGCCCGATACAAACTGCCGCCACTCTGAACCTTGATTACACAATACCAAACCTTTTGATACAGGAAAGCTTTGAGGCATTCAATCCAAAATGGAAACAGAATCTGCTTAAATCTGGATATAGCCTGGATAATGGGTACTTCAAACTGGCAAAGGGAAGGCCGGGATTGGGTATAGAAGTCAACGAGCGCATACTTGAAGAGTATAAGCTTCACGGCATGGAGCCGTTCAGTGATTTGGAGCCCCCATGGGTCGTGCAGGGCACCTTCAAGCCAGCCGCACATACAAGGGCTAAGAGAAGGAAGAAGGCAAGGTGATGCTATGGTGGAAAAGCGTTTGAACATTAAGAAAAGCAAGCTCAAGCTCAAGGAGCGCTCAGATGCGCTTTATAAAGGGCCATACAAAGCCCCAAACAGGGCGTACATGAAAGCCATGGGCCTATCTGATTCGGATCTGTCCAGGCCAATAATAGGCGTAGGAGTCGCTTGGAGCGAAGCCGGCCCGTGCAATCTGCACACTATGGAGCTCGGGAGGAAGGCAAAAGAAGGCGTATACTACAGCAAAGGCACGCCGAGAATGTTTGCTACGCCATTGGTTATAGACGGCGTCGCAATGGGGTATGAAGGCATGAAGTATTCGCTAGTCAGCAGGGAGATAATAGCAAATACTGTAGAAATGACGATAAACGCCCATGCCTACGACGCATTCGTAGGCATATCTGGATGCGACAAGACCACCCCGGCCATGCTGATGGCTGCCGGACGGCTTAACATACCCTCAATAATATTATACGGCGGCACCAACATGAACGGCTACCTCAACGGCAAGGAAATAACAATGGAAGATGTTTTCGAAGCGGTGGGCCAGTTTGCAGGCAATAAGCTCAGTGCCGAGGAGCTCAAAGAGC